>NZ_JBSGZI010000048.1:0-53796 GCF_053610945.1 Streptomyces sp. NPDC054849 | reverse complement strand
CTCCCGCACCGCCCCCCCGGGCTCTGTTCGCGGCACGGGCGCGCGGGCCCGCCCCACCGACGCCGCCCCCGGCGCAACCACGCCGGGGCCGTCGCCCCGTTCGCGCCGCGCGGGTCCCGCGCAGGCGCCGGGCAGATCTCAGCCCAGGAATGCGGCGGTCGCCGCCACGAACCGGCCGGGGTCGTCGAGCCACGGGTAGTGGCCCGCCCTCTGCTGGACGACGAGCGTGGCGTGGGGGAACAGCCCGGCGTATTCGGCCACCGACCGAGGGGGGCTGTTCAGGTCGAACTCCCCGGCGAGCAGCAGGACGGGGGCTTCGCAGGCGGTGAGTGCCGCACACGTCGCCTCCGGATCGAAGGCGCCCTCGGCGGCGAAGAGGGAGACGGCTTCCGTGTTGCGCGGCCGGCCGGCCGCGTGGTGCCGCTGCGCCGCGGTGTCCCAGCGGCCGTAGAGGAAGGGACTGACGGCGTCCCAGTCGCCGCCCGTGCCCTCGGTGATCGCCTCCAGCGCGGCGAACGCGGCCGGGAACCACGGCTCGGCCTTCCGCAGGCGCGCGAGCTCTCGGCGCGACTCCCCCGTGATGGCGATGCCGACGGCTCGGGTACCGGGGGTGATCAGGGCGAGCCTGCCGACGTTCTTTGGGTACCGGGCCGCGTACTGCGTCGCGGGGTTCGCTCCGGCGGAATGGGCGAGCAGGTCGATCCTGGTGAGGCCGAGATGGGCACGGAGAGCCTCGATGTCGTCGACGAGACGGTCGCAGCGGTAGGAGGAGGTGTCCTCGGGGATCGCCGACCGGCCGGTGCCCCGCAGATCGAGGACGACCAGGCGACGGTGCGCGGACAGGCTGCCGAGGTCGCCGAGATAGGCGGAGTCCGCGGGGCCTCCCGGGATGCAGACCACCGGGTCACCGCTTCCGTGGCAGCGGTAGGCGAGCCGGGTTCCGTCAGGTGCGGTGAAGGTGGGCATGGCGGCGATCCTCTCAGTCATAACCAGGTTATACAACCGGGTTATACACCCAGGTGATGAGGGATGCGCGCGCCGGTGTATAACCGAGTGGTGGCAGGCGAAGAGAGCACGCACCGAAAGTCCGGGGCACCCGGTGCGGCACTGATCGGGGCACTGACCGAGGAACAGGCCGGAAGGATGCTCGCCGGCATGAACGACGTCATCCGCGCGGGCGAGGAGATGCGCAAGCTGCGCGCCGAGATGATCCAGCTGCTCGCCGGTCTCGGCTGGACGCAGGAGACCATCGCCCGGATCACCGACATGAGCCAGCCCGCCGTGTCCAAGCAGGTGGCGAAGTCCACGATCGGCGAACCCCTGCACCCGACGGCCCTCGCGCTCGGCCAACACGACCTCCCGTGGCTCGAAGGACGCCTGTGGGGGTTGGCGGAGGAGGTCTCCGAGACCCTCGACACCGCGCGCTGCGCCCGCTGCGTCGACGCTTTCGCCCGCGGCAGGAAGCGCTTCACGCCCCGGACCGTCGACGAGCTGCGGCGCCTCCTCGAAGAGGACCTGAGGCTCCACCGGGCAGAGCTTCCCGCCGGCTTCCGGGAGGCGTACGACGAGATCAGCCGGGGCCTCGACGTCCCCGTGAAGGCGACCGCCACGGCGCCGATGTCGGCCTCGGTACGCCGCACCCTCGCGCACCAGCTCCAGCGCGACCGGCTGAGGGGCGACGGCTGAGGGCAAGAGTCACAACGGCTTGCCCTCAGCCGTTCTGCACATCGGCGGCCGGGTTCTGTGCGTCAGGCGGCAAAACGGCGGGGGGCACTGACATCCCCGTCACGGCCCGTACGTCAAGGGCGTCAGCCCTCCTCCAGCACCGCACGGATCACGTGCCGGGCGTTGTCCGCCATCGCCCGGTTGGCCGTGCGGTGGTACGGGAGCGCGATGAGCGCCTGCGAGAGCGTCCGCGCGCGGCCGCGGGTCCAAGTCGCGTCGTCCACGCCGAGCTCGTCGCGGAAGACCTTCCTCGCATCGGGCGGCAGCAGGTTCCACGCCGGGAACAGATCGCAGGCCGGATCGCCCACCCCCATGCACCCGAAGTCGATGACCGCACTCAGCCCGCCACCGTCCACCAGCAGATTGCCCGGCATCAGATCGGCGTGCAGCCATACCGGCGGGCCGTCCCATTCCGGGGCCCGCAGCGCTTCCTCCCACAAGGCGGCCAGGGCGTCGCAGTCGACGTCCTCCTCCGGTATCCCGCGCACTTCCTCGATCGCGGCCCGGGTCTGCGCGTCGAGCGAGGCGACCGGCCCTCCCCGGTAGGCGGGTGGCGCACCCGGCAGGGTGACGCTCCGCATCGCCGCCACGAAGCCGGCCAGGTCCCGGGCCAGCGCCACGGGCTCGCTCAGAGCGCCCGCAAGGGGGTTCTCCCCCGTCAGCCAGCCGTACACCGACCACGGCCACGGATACCCCTCGGCGGGCTCACCGGCCCCGAGCACCTCGGGTATGGCCACGGGCAGCCGGGGAGCGAGGCGGGGCAGCCACTCCCACTCCGTGGGCACGTCCCCGGCCCCGCCCTCCCGCAGCGGCAGCCGTACGACCATGCGGTCACCCAGCCGGAACATGCCGTTGACGGTGCCGCCGGAGGGAAACCGTTCCACCGCCAGCCCCGCCCACTGCGGGAACTGCCCGGCGACCAGCCGCCGTACGAGATCGTCGTCGACGGGGTGCAGGCCGGGCCGGATCTGTCCTGGAGTCATGGGTCGCCATTCGAAGGCCGGAAGCCGACGGACGTCAAACCCTTTTCCGGGGCGGCGTCCTCCACCCCCTACTCCGCGGCGGTTTCCGAACGACTCGTCAGGGCCCCCGGAGACCGGACCAGGAAATCCGCGGTGCGGAAACGGCGTGGCCGGCCGCACTGCCGTGCGGGTATCGTCCGGTGTCCTGACCAGCCGCTTCGGTGGCCTCCCCGTTCAGAAAGTGATCCTGATGACCAGCCGGCCGATGACGACGACCCTGTGGCGCCCGACCGGTCCGCAGGAGCTGGACCTGGTGCGGGAGCTGAACTGGCGTGCCTGGCCGCCCCGTCTGCCGGAGCAGCCGATCTTCTACCCGGTCCTCAACGAGGACTACGCGATCAGGATCGCGAGGGACTGGAACGTGAAGCACAGCGGTGTCGGCTTCGTCACGCGCTTCGAGGTCGAGTCGGAGTTCCTGAGCCGCTACCCCGTCCAGCAGGCCGGCGGCCGGACCATCCTCGAACTGTGGGTTCCGGCCGAGGAGCTCGACGAGTTCAACGCCCACATCGTGGGAGAGATCCAGCTGGTGCACGAGTTCCGCTGAGCGGAGCGCCTCAGGGCTGGTCGTACCAGGAGAAGGCCGCGATCCGCCAGCCGTCCGGGGTGCGGACGAACTGGATCGTCTTGGTCCCACCGCCCTCGAACGGCTCGCCGTCCAGGATCCCGGACTTGTGGTAGCCGCCGAAACGCGACGCGATGTCGCCCGCGATCTCGGTCCGTTCGGCGGTCTCCCATTCGGAGAACTCGATCAGCCGACCGCCGCCGAGCAACAGTCGGCGGGGCTCGATGAACTCGTCCACGCTGTAGACCGTGAACTCCGGGCCGGTCTTGACGATCACTCCCCCGGGCAGGACCAGCCGGCGGATGCGGTCCAGGTCGGCCGCCTTGCCGCCCCGGTTGTCGAAGGCGCCGAAGAACTCGGCCGTCACCACGTCGATTTCGCCTTTGGACATGGCGCGACAGTAACACCGGAACGGGTGACCGGAAGTGCCTCCGAGAATCGGCGTCCGCGCCATCTGGGAGGCGTACAACGTCACAGGCGATGCACTACCTATCTACCGGTGCCGTCCTGCTCGCGGCTGCTGTCCGAATTCAGGGCTGCGACGGCAAAGCAGACGGCGGCCCCGAGGCCAAGGAGGAAGGAGACCGGGTTGACGAGGTCGGGGACGGAGGTCGTGTAGTCGCCGACGTCGTCGGTCTCGCACACGAACCGCAGAGGCACGTATTGCACCCGGTAGCCGGCGATCCCTTCCGCACGGTGCTCCCAGCCCGGGGTGCGGCAGGGCGGAATGGGGGTCGAGTTCGTCCCACCGTCCTCTGCCGACAGCACGGCGCCGGTGACATGCAGCAGGCCCCAGGCGTACACGCCCACAGCGATCGCCACCTGGGCAAAGCCGACGGTCCTCAGCCAAGCCTCGCTGTCGGCACGCCGTGACCCGCCGGCCCGAGCCAGCACGCGAACGGCCCGACCGGCGAAGACAAGCGGAAGGATCAGACCGGCTGGGACGAGCAGCAACAAGAAGTACGCCATCTCGCGACTCCAGCAGCGCAGTGAGGGGGAACGCTGTGCCGGAACCCACAGTTCCTGCAACAACTTCGTAACTGCGTGTCCCATGGCTGAGGCCGAGTCGAGGTTCGGCACGTTGGATCGCTCGACCCGTGCGGGTGGATGGACAGTTCGGCTCGTTCCGGAGGCCGGCAGCAGGCTTCTCGGCCGAGAAACAAGCGCCGAACACTCATGGCCCGGCCCGCACGGGGCACACGGTCGGCACCGACCGAAAGGAGCCCACACATGCTGGGCATCGCCGCCGCCGTCCTGTTCTTCATCGCGTTCCTCATCAACGCGGCTGACATCGCCACCAACGACGTCCTGAGCTCGACCAACCTCATGCTGATCGGTCTCGCCGCACTCGCCCTGCACGTCGCCGGCATCGGCAGCACGCGGCCCGCCCGTGGATGGGGCCGCAGACGCTGACGGGCACCGGTGACATCGCGCCACAACCAATCCGGTCTGGGCCGGACCGGCGGGGCCCTGCATGGCTGGCGAGGGTGCAAGCAGGGCATGCCTTCATCGGAGTCGCGACTCACGAGGGGGCGGGCTGATGACGGCCGATACCGGGCGCGGGCATCGACGTACGGGAAGGGGTGTCGGCGTCATACTGCGGCTGGCTTCGCTTGCTGCCGGCGTGGCGGTGGCCGCGCTCTTGGTCGTCGACTTCCGGCTGACCGGTTCGGCAGGCGGGCAGGTACTCGTGGTGACGCTGGTGGCCGCCTTCGTGAGCGCAAGCGCATGGGCGGTGTCGAGCCTGACGGCTCTCCTGATGCGACCGTCCCTGCGACGGGCCCAGGAGCTCCTCACGGAGGAGCCCGACCTCTGGGGCTCCGACCGGGAGTTCTTCGCCCCGGTGCGTCGTCTGATGTTCCTGGGCGTGCTGCAGACCCTGGTCAACCTGCTGGTTCTGCTCACCGTGTATCCGCTCGCCCTGTGGGCCGGCGTACGGATCTGCGGCGCCGTCGGTCTGTCGGCCGGCCTGACCGGACTGTGGCCGGTTTTCGTCTCGGGGCTGCTGGTGGCGGCCGTCGCCACCACGGTCGGGACCTTCTTCGCCCTGTTCCGCCGCCGCAGCAGCCACGCGGCAGCGCGCTCGCTGGCCGCCGTACTGCTCAATGCCGCCGGACTCGCGCTCGCCACGCTCGTGCTGGACGGCGTCCGGCTCGACTCTGCGCCGGGGTGGCGGCAGGCGCTCGCCCTGTGTGCAGTGGCGTCCCTCTTCATGCTGCCGCGCATCACGCTCTCTCTGCCCGTACCGGGAATCGCCTCGCTCGTCCTCGTCGCCTACCACTGTCTGGTGCTGTGGTCGATCTGCGCGGCCTTCGCGTTCATGGATCCCCGGCTTCACGCCGACGGCTTCTGGCAGCTGGCGGGGGCCGCCGCGATCATGTGGGCTGCGGAGTGGCCCGCGCGCCTGGCCGTCGGGCGCGCGCAGGGAGCGGCCGGTCGGCCGGTTCCCGTCCTGCCCGATCCGTTCCCGCCGGATCACGGGTTTCCCTCCGGCCCGCTGTACTGAGGTCGACGGCCGGTCGGTCGTCGCCCCATCCCCCTGTCAGACTGCAAAGTCCGCTCGGTCTATCACCGCGAATGAGGTTTCCCGAGCAAGATCCACCCACTGGCAGCGCGCTAGAGGGTGATCCAGTACCGCCGCTTGGGGCCGATCAGGGTCTCGCGGACGTCCTCCAGTACACCGCCGTTGCGCTCTATGGTGCGAACCGAGGCCTCGTTGTCTGGGTCGCAGGTCAGCAGGACCCGGTCCATCCCCAGCACGCGCGCCTCGTGCAGGACGGCGGACAGGGCCCAGGCGGCCAGTCCCTGCCGGCGGGCCGAGGGCCTGACGCTGTAGCCGATGTGGCCGCCCGCGTCGAGGAGGAAGCCGCTGAGGTAGTGCCGCAGGTCGATGGCGCCCAGGTAGGTGTCTTCCTCGGCGATCCACCAGTACGTCGCGTGGACCCGGCCGTGGTCGACCGGCGCCGTACGGTCCGCATAGTGGTGCAGGCGCTCCACCCAGGCGGCGAAGCCCGCCGGGCTGTCCACGTCGTCGTCGAAGCCGAGCCCGCCGCCGTCCATGGGGGCGTCGAGGCCCCATTCCTCTCGCGCGGCCAGCCAGGAGCTGTACAGGCGCGGGGTGGGGGTGATGAGCTCTGGCATACCTCGGACGATAACAGTCCGATCATCCGACCCTTCCCCGCGTCCCCGTCTCCGGTGTCCGGCTCGTGACACCGGAGACGGGCCGCTCTGCGGATGGCGGGGCACCGGAGCGTGGGACTGGTGGGTGGTCCGGCTTCACGCGGCTACGGCTAAGGCTACGGCCGTGGCTGCGGCTGCGGCTGCCCTCGTCGTCAGTCGGACTTCGGTTCGGACGGCTTGTGGCCGGGATACACGTGGTCGGGGGTCACGATTCCGGTGATCGCCTCGCCGAAGAGGGTGCTGGGCTCCTGGCCGTCGTGCAGGACATCGGTGTTCAGGATGACGACCAGGGTCGCCTGCTCCTGCGGCAGATAGATGCCCAGGCTCTCGTAGCCCGGGAGCGAGCCGTTGTGACCGATCCAGCCCTGGACGTTGAAGAGGCCCAGGCCGTATCCGGCGCCGGGAATGCCGACCGAGGTGGTCTTCAGACGCTGGGCCTGCGTCGCGGGCGTCAGCAGCGTGCCCGTGGCGAGGGTGCGTGCCCAGCTGCGCAGGTCCTGGAGGTCGGAGATCATCGCTCCGGCGGCCCAGGCCCAGGACGGGTCCCAGTCGGTGGCTTCCTCGATCTTGCCGGAGGCCGTCTGGTCGGTGTAGCCCTGCGCGTGCGGTGCGGGGAACTCCGCGCCGGTCGGGAAGAGCGTGCGGCGCAGCCCGGCCGGTCCGACGACGTTCTGGTCGATGACTTGCGACAGCGGCCGGCCGGTGATCTTCTCGATCACCAGGCCGAGCAGGATCAGATTCGTGTTGGAGTACTCGAACTTCTCGCCCGGCGCGAAGTTCACCGGGTGCTTGAAGGAGTAGTCGAGCAACTGCCGGGGGGTGAAGCGGCGGTCGGGGTCGGAGGTGAACGCCTTGTCGAAGTCCGGGTCCTCGCTGTAGTTGAAGAGCCCGCTGCGCATGCCGGCCAGTTCACGCAGGGTGATGCGGTCCCCGTTCGGGACGCCGGTGATGTACTTGCCGATGGGGTCGTCCAGGCCGAGCTTGTTCTGGTCGACGAGTTGGAGGAGGGCGGTGACCGTGAACGTCTTGGTCTGGCTGCCGATCCGCGTGTTGAAGCCGGTCTGCATGGGCGCGCCGGTCGCCTTGTCCGCCACGCCGAACGCCTTCACGTAACTTCCCTTGCCGGGGGCCCACAGTCCCACGATCACGCCCGGCACCTGTGCCTCGCGCATGACCTGGCTTATGGCGGCGTCGAGTTGGGCGGCGACGGCCGGGGTGAGCTGCGGAAAGTCCCCGTCGGGGGTGGGAGTGGGGGCTGCGGCGACGGGCTGCGCCGGGGCGGGCACCCCGGATGCGGGGGCCACGAGGGCCGTGCCGGCGAGCAGAGCCGCCGCTGCGGCGGCCACGCAGGCCCGGCGGAGCCGTATGTGCGTCGTTTTCACCACGTGCCTCCTGTGGTACGGGACCAGGGCAAGGCATTGAGATCAGCCTAGGCCCGTGCCGCCCGGGTCGCGCGGCGAGCCGTCCGCTACGGCAGTGGCTTCGCGCGGGCGATGACCAGGGCGACGTCGTCGTGGTCGTCGGGCCGGCGCAGGAAGTTCAGGAGCCGGTCGCAGGTCTCCTCCAGCGGGCGTCCGGTGTCGGCGAGCAGGTCCATGAGCAGGGCGAGGCGTTCGTCGATGGGCTGGTCCCGGGTTTCGACCAGGCCGTCGGTGTAGAGGACCAGTTGGTCGCCGGGCTCCATGGCGACGGTGGTGGCCTCGAAGGGGATGCCTCCCACGCCCAGGGGCGCGCCGGTCGGCAGGTCGAGCAGCTCGGGGGTGTCGCCGGAGCGGATCAGGACGGGGGGCAGGTGTCCGGCGACGGCCACCCGGCACTGGGCGCGGTGCGGGTCGTAGACGACGTAGACGCAGGTGGCGATGGTCTCTTCGAGGGCGGCGGTGGTGCGGTCCAGTTGCTGGAGCACCTGGGTCGGGTCGAGCGCGAGCTCGGCGAGGGTGCGGGTCGCGGTGCGCAGTTGTCCCATGCTGGCGGCGGCGTTGATGCCGCTGCCCATGACGTCTCCGATGACGAGGACGGTGGTGTCGTCCGGCCCCGCGATGGCGTCGAACCAGTCCCCGCCGATCTCGCTGCTGGCCGCGGCGGGCCGGTACCGGGAGGCGACCTCCAGGCCGGGCGTGGGCGGTGGGTGGTGAGGCAGGAGGTGGTGCTGGAGGGCGAGTGCGGTGTGGTGTGCGTTGCGGTACCAGCGGGCGTTGTCGATGCACACGGCGGCGCGGGCGGCGAGTTCGCCGGCCAGCACGATGTCGTCGTCGTTGAACGGCAGTGGGTTGCGGGTGCGCTTGAGGTCGAGGGCGCCGAGGACCTCGCCTCGGGCGATGAGGGGCACCGCGAGGTACGAGCGCAGGCCCGCGCGGGTCAGGAGGGTGGCGGCGGTGCTGTCGCGGGCGATGCGGGAGATGTCCCGGGCGTGGACGTGCGCCACGAGGACCGGGTGGCCGGTCGTCACGGACTGGGTGACCAGCCGGTCGGCGGCGTAGCGGGCGATGTCGCCCGGCGGGTCCGCGGCGCGGACGGCCTCGCTGGGATAGGCGGCCGCGACGGCCAGTGCCCGGAACACCGCGGGCTCATGGGCGGACGACCTGAGGGTGGGCCGCCCCTCGAGGACGGAGTCGAGGATGTCGACCGCGGCGATGTCGGCGAGCTCGGGCACGACGACGTCGGCCAGCTCGCGGGCGGTCTGATCCAGATCGAGGGTGGTGCCGATGCGGACGGTGGCGTCCGCGATCAGGGCGAGGCGCCGGCGGCTGCGTGCGATCTCGAGAGCCGCCTGGTGACTCTGTGTGACGTCGACCACGGAGGTGGCCAGGCCCAGGACCCGCCCGGTGGCGTCCTCCAGCCGGTAGTACGAGACCGACCAGGCGTGCTCGATGCGCTGTCCGCCGTGGGTGCGGCCGGCCGTGAACTGTTCGAGCAGCGGCGTACCCGTGGCCAGGACCTGGCGCATCGCCGACTCGGCGGCCTCAGCGTCGTCGAGGAAGGCCAGGGCCTCGCGGACGCCCCGGCCGATGTGCTGTTCGGCCGGCAGCCCGTTGATCCGCTCCAGTGTCGGGTTGACCAGGACGTACCGCAGCTCGGTGTCCAGGACCGCGAGCCCGATCGGGGACTGGGCCACCAGGCGCGCGGACAGGGCGAGGTCCCTCTCCAGCTGGCGCAGCCGCGTGCGGTCGGTCGCGATGCCCAGCGCGAACAGGTTTCCGTGCTCGTCGAGCAGCCGCATGTTGCGGAATTCCACCAGGCGTGTGCTGCCGTCCTTGTGCCGCACCGGGAAGGCGCCCGCCCAGTCTCCCGCACCGCCCATGACCCGGGCGAACAGCTCCGTGACCAGGCCGACGTGATCCTGGGCGGCCAGCAGCCGGGCGGCGGGCCGGCCGAGTGCCTCGGCCGCCGTCCAGCCGAACAGCTGCTCGGCCTGCGGGCTCCACAGGGCGATCCGCCCTTGGGCGTCGAGGACCACCGCCGCGACGTTCAGGACGTCGAGCAGGCCGCTCGGCGGGGAGAGCCCGGCGCGGTCGGGCCCGGTCCCACCGGCCCCCGATCCGTCGATCACACCCATCGGCGACGCTCCCTTCCGACACCGTCGGCAGCCCGGCAACCGCCCGTCGCCCACCGGCCTGCGGCGGCCCGAGGCGCACGGCTACCTCTCATCGTGCCCCCGAACCCGCCCGGCAGCGTCCGGAGCGCCGGCGCCGGGACCGGTTCGCGCCCACCCGCACGGCCGGCTCGGCTCGGCTTGCCTTGGCTCGGCGAGGCGCTGCCGCCCACCCGCACGGCCGGCTCGGCTCGGCTTGCCTTGGCTCGGCGAGGCGCTGCACCCACTCATGGACGAGCAAGGCCGTGCCGGGGTCCGCGCATCGTTGCACCGGTCTCCTGAGGCCGAGGGCTCCGACCGCGTAGGCTCGGCGGATGGCGAAATACTTCGACGTGCACCCCGAGAATCCTCAGCGTCGCACGATCGGCAACGTGGCCGACATCATCCGCTCCGGCGCGCTCGTCGCGTACCCGACCGACTCCTGCTTCGCGCTGGGCTGCCAGCTGGGCAACCGGGAGGGCATCGGCCGGATCCGGTCGATCCGGAACCTGGACGACCGTCACCACTTCACCCTGGTCTGTCAGAACTTCGCGCAGCTGGGCCAGTTCGTGCACATCGACAACGACGTGTTCCGCGCGATCAAGGCGGCGACACCCGGCAGTTACACCTTCATCCTCCCCGCGACGTCGGAGGTACCGCGCCAGCTTCTGCACCCGAAGAAGAAGACGGTCGGGGTCCGGATTCCCGACCACGTCGTGACCCAGGCCCTGCTCGCCGAGCTCGGTGAGCCGCTGCTCTCCTCCACCTTGCTCCTGCCCGACGAGGAGGAGCCGATGACGCAGGGCTGGGAGATCAAGGAACGGCTCGACCACGAGGTGGACGCCGTGCTGGACTCCGGTGACTGCGGCACCGAGCCGACCACGGTCATCGACTTCTCCGGCGGTGACGTCGAGATCGTGCGCCGGGGCGCGGGCGACACCTCTCGGTTCGAGTAGCCGCGCCGGGACGTTGCCCCGCCTCGCTCACGATCCGATGCGCACGTCCGGGTAGAGGCCCAGGTAGCGGTACGTGCCGGATTCGACCCGGTAGAGGTGGGCGACGCGGTTTCCGGTCAGCACGTGCGTGGCGGTGTCGAAGGCCAGCGGCTTGGCCAGGCCCTGGTGGGCGGTACGGAAGATCCGGCGGGTCAGGCCCGCCCGGTCTCGCCCCTCCTCCGCCAGGGCGGTCAGGCCCGCGGCCATCAGGCCCACCGCGTCGTACGCCTCGGTGGCCCAGCGGGCGGGCGGTTCCCCGTGGGCGGCGCGGTGGGCAGCGGTGAACTCCGCCGCGGCGGGGACGGCCGACGGGTCGGTGAACAGCGCGCTGAACACCCAGCCCTCGGCGGCCGCACCGGCAGCTGTGAGGAAGGCCGGTTCCATCGCGTGCTGGATGCCGACGCGCGGACCCTGGAAGCCGGTATCGGTGAGGGCGCGGGCCAGTCGGGCCGCGCGCTGCGGTGAGGTGCCGGCGTAGACGACGGCCTCGGCCCCGGCCTCGATCAGCGCGCGTGCGGCCCCGGCGAAGTCGGAACTGCCCACCGGTACCCGGTGGACGCTGATCGTGCCCCGCGACGGCGGGGTCTGCTGCAGGGTGCGCACGAGCGGCCAGGTGGGCTCCCCGCCCTCGGCGTCCTCCACCAGTCCCGTGCGGCGGACCGGTCGTACGCGGCTGAGGTAGTCGATGACCGGTAGGGCGAATTTGTCGCCGGCCGGGCGTGTGGCGCACAGGGTCCGCCACTGCGTCTGGGCGGTCTCCGTACTGTCGACCGACACGAGCAGCAGGGCGACGTCCGCCGCGGTGCAGGCGGCGGCCAGCTCGGGTACGGCCGCGTCCCAGGTGGGCCCGGCGAGGGCGAGCACGGCGGGGTCGGCGACCAGCTCCTTGACGGCCTGGGCGGCGCGCGCCGCGTCTCCGCCGTCGTCGGCGACGCGCAGGGCCAGCCGGAACGCCGCGTCCGCCCGCCCGTTGTGCCGTTCCACGGCCAGGCGCATGCCCCGCTCGTGGGCCTGGCCGACGGCCTTGCCGGGCCCGGTCAGATCGGCCTGGAGGGCGAGCGTGAGAGTGGCGAGCTCGCGGGGCGGCGCCGAGCCGCCGCCCCGCCCACGGGTGGCGAACCAGGCGGTCGGTGCGCCGATGACGGCGAGGCCCGCACCGACCGCGAACAGCCGCCTGCGCGTGAGACCTTGACCGGCTGCCGGCGGCGCGTCGATCCGGGTCGGCTCCGGGGCGGGCAGTTCCAGGGCCCTGGTGGAGCGTTCGGCGATGAGCCGGGGCAGCGGGGGCGGCAGCCAGTCCTCTGCGTCCGCCCCGACCGGGTCGTCGCCGAGCAGGGCGCGCAGCTCGGCGGGCGTCGGCCTGGCGGCCGGGTCCTTGGCCAGGCACGAGCGCACCGGTCCGAGCAATCCTGCGTCGACGCCCGTGAGTTCGGGCTCGTCGTGCACCGTACGGTAGACCACCGCGGCCGCGTGCCCGCCGCCGAACGGGCCGTGTCCGGTCGCCGCGTACGCGAGGACGCAGCCGAGCGAGAACACGTCGCTCGCGGCACCCACCGCGCCGCCTCCCGTCCGGGCCTGCTCCGGCGCCAGGTATCCGGGCGTGCCGAGGACGGCGTCCGCGGCTGTCAGCGTGGCCGCACCCTCGTGGCGCGCGATCCCGAAGTCGATCAGCCGGGGCCCGTCCGGCGCGAGCAGGATGTTGCCCGGCTTGACATCGCGGTGGACCAGCCCGGCCGCGTGCACCTGTGCCAGTGCTTCGGAGAGCCGCGCGCCCAGGGTCCGTACGGCCCGGGCGGGCAGGGGACCGTACGCTCCCACCGCCTCGGCCAGCGAGGGCCCGGGGACGAACGGGGTGGCCAGCCAGGGCTCGTGCGCCTCCGGGTCGGCGGCGACCACCGGGACCACCCAGCGCCCGGCCAGCTGCCCGGCGGCCTCCACCTCGCGACGGAAGCGGGCGCGGAAGTCCGGGTTCTGGGCGTGGTCGGCGCGGATGACCTTGACCGCCACCAGGGTTCCGGCGGCGGAGCGGGCGAGGTACACCGTGCCCATCCCACCCGACCCGAGGCGTCCCAGCAGCCGGTTGCCGCCGATCGCGGCCGGATCGGCGGGGGTGAGGGCGCGCACGGGCGACTATCCCGCCGGGGGCGCGGTGACCGGGCCCGCATAGCGGATGCGGCCGGCCTCCACCTTGTGCAGGAAGTAGACGTTGCCCTTGAACTGCCGGCGCTCGTCGAAGGTGTACTCCTTGGTCAGACCGCGGAAGGTGCCCTGGGCGAGCGCGGTCAGCAGCTCGGCACGGGACGGCCGGCCGCCGCCCTTCGTGCCGGCGACGAGCCGGTCGATGACCAGGCGGGTCGCGTCGAAGGCCTCGGCGGTCCAGATGTCGGGGGCCGAGCGGTACGCGGCCTGGTGCGCGCGGGCCACCTCGGCGACCTCGGGGGCGTCGGGGCCGGTGTACGGCGTGCAGAACTGCCAGCCTTCGGCGGCGGGGCCGGCGGCGCTGACGAACTCCGGTACGGCGAGGGCGTAGTCGGCCGCGCGGGGGCCCTTGAAACCGGCGGCGGCGAGCAGTCCGGCGACCTTGGCCGCGCCCGCCGGACTTCCGGCGTAGTAGAAGCCGTCGACGCCGTGCGCGAGCATGTCGGTGACGACGGGGGCCAGGTCCTGCACTCCGCGCGGGACGACGCGCCCGTAGTAGGTGGCCTCGGGTGCGAAGTAGGCGATGGTGCGGCCCACCAGCAGGGCCGCCTGCCAGCTGTCCGTGTCGCCTGCCCGGTCACTGAGGATGCCCATCCGCCGGACGCCCTGCTTTCCGGCGAGTTGCAGGTTGACCGCGGCGGCCTGCCCGGAGGAGATCGGGCAGCTCTGGAAGAAGCTGCGCCGGTCGGTGACGCTGTACGTGGTCGCCAGGGCCGACACGCTGACCAGGGGTACGGAGCTCTCCCCGTAGAGTTCGAGGCACGGGATCACGGAGTCGTTGACGCTGGGACCGATCACGGCGAACAGGTCCCGGTCGGCGATGAGTTCGGTGGCGGCGGCCGCCGAGCGGTCCGCCCGACCGGCGTCGTCGGCGGTGGCGACGGTGAGCGTGAACGGCTTGTCCTTCTGCGAGTTGAAGGCGGCGACGGCCAGCCGCACCCCGCGTTCCTGCGCCTGTCCGACGGCTTTCTGCGGGCCGGAGAGGTCGGCGTGCACGCCGATCACCCATTGACGCGGGCCGGGCGGGGCAGGCGTCTTGGGTTTGTCGTCTTCGGGAAGGGCCGCCCAGGAGGCCAGGCCGCCGCCGGCCGCCAGCACGGCGCCGCCGGCGGCGAGGGCGAGGAAGCGCCTGCGCGTGGGCGCGGGGGTGCCGGGGGCGGGGGCGGCGTCCGCGTCGGCGACGGTCTCGTCGATGCCCGGCAGGGCGAGCAGCGCGGCGGCGCGCTCGGCGATGGTGGCGACGACCGGGTCGGGCAGCCAGTCGACGCCCTCCCCCGGGGTGTCCTCGGTCAGCGCACGGTCCAGTTCGCCCGCGGTGGGGCGCAGGTCGGGGTGTTTGGCGATACAGGTCCGCAGCAGCGCGGTGAGTTCGGGGTCTTCGAGGATCTGCGGGCCGAACTCGGGCTCGTCGTGGACGGTGCGGTAGAGCACCGCCTCGACGGTTCCGGTGCCGAAGGGCAGGCGGCCGGTGGCGGCGTACGCGAGGAGGCAGCCGAGCGAGAAGACGTCACCGGCCGGTTCCGCCGGGCGGCCCTCGGCCTGTTCGGGTGGGAGGAAGCCGGGGGTGCCCAGGACCGCGTCGGCGGAGGTCAGTGCCGTGTGCTCGCCGCCGCGCGCGATCCCGAAGTCGATGAGCCGGGGCCGGTCCATGCCGAGCAGCACGTTTCCGGGTTTGACGTCCCGGTGTACGAGGCCTTGCTCGTGCATCACCCCGAGGGCCTTGGCCATGGCCTTGCCGAGGATCCGTACGGCGCGCAGCGGGAGCGGTCCATGGGCCGCGACGGCCTCGGCGAGGGACGGTCCGGCGACGAAGGCGGTGGCCAGCCACGGTTCGGGGGCGTCGGGGTCGGCGCCGGTGATCCGGACGACCCAGGGGCTGTCCACCTCCGCAGCGATCTCGGCCTCGCGGCGGAAGCGTGCCCGGAAGTCGGCTTCGTCGGCGTACTCGGCACGGATCACCTTGACCGCGGCGAGGGCGCCGTCGTCGGTTCGGCCGAGGTAGACGACGCCCATGCCTCCGGCGCCGAGCCGTCCGAGGAGCCGGTAATCGGCGATCCGCGAGGGGTCCGAAGGATGGAGCCGCTCCATCAGCCCGCCGCCTTTCCGAGTTCCTGCTGGGCCTGCAGCATCATGCGGCTGGTGCCCTGGACCACGAACGCGGTCATGGCCTCGTCGGTGACGCCGGCCGCGCCCTTTCCGGCGATGGCCATGGTCACCGGGCCGAACTGGGCCTGGGACCAGGTGTAGCGGTGGGGGCCGCCGTGCTCCGCGCTGACGTACTCGCCGGATTCGCTGAACGCGTCCTCGGTCCACCCGTTCATCTGCTCGCCGAGGTAGAGGGAGCCGCCCCACAGGTTCTTGAGCTCCTCGCCCTCGCGCAGCTTCTGGTTCGGGCAGCGCAGGACCTCCTCCATGGCACGGGCGGTCTCCCAGCCGGATTCCTCGCGGTTGTGGTGGACGGTGACCGTCGCGCTGATCTGGACGCGGCCACGGCCGTCCTTGGCCGGGATGTGGAAGGAGCGGGTGCTCGTGGCGAGCACGTCGTCCGGCAGGCCCGAGGTCTGCCAGACGCAGTCCTCGCCGAGGACGGGCCAGCGGCCGGGGTCGCTCTCGAACGGGGTGCTGCGCACGACCTCGGGGCCGAAGGCCTCCTCGGCGATGACGAGCCGGCCGAGCAGGGCGCGGGCCTCGGAGACCGTCTTCGGCTGCTTGGCCTCGTCCAGCTGGGGAACGAGGGACCCGCCGGAGCCGGCGGGCGGGGCGGCCGGGGTGCCGCCGGCCCCCGGACTGCCCGTGCCGGACGGCGCGGCCGGGGTGCGGCCGGGCGTTCCACCGTTCGCCGCTCCGCTCTGCTCCGCACCGCCGTTCGCCGCTCCGTCGGCCGTGCACCCGACGATGAAGAACAAGCCCGCCACCGCGCAGCCGTAGGCGCGCAGCGCAACATTCCCTCTGCGTCTCACTGGTCCCCCCACGGCACGGATGGTACCCCGCCGAGGACGCGTGTAACTGGCCTATTGCGAAAGGCAACTTGAGGCTGGCCGGCTCTTACTGCAGGGGGTCGAGGGTCCAGGCCGATTCGTGGCGGGTGAAGCCCACTCGCGGGTAGTAGTCGACCGCGGCCGGTGCGGAGAGCAGGATCAGCTTCGCCTGGGGCGCCGCTTCCCGCGTGACCCGGATGAGGTCGCGGCCCACCCCCTTGCGCTGGTAGGCGACGTCGACGGCGAGGTCACCGAGGTAGGTCGAGTACGCGCCGTCGGTGATGGAGCGGGCGATGCCGATCAGGGTGCCGTCGTCGGCGCGGGCGACGACGACGAGGTTGGCCCCGGCCAGCATGCGGGCGAACCGCTCCACATCGGCGACGGGGCGGCGCTCGGCGAGGGTGGACGCACGGTAGACGCCGATGACCTCCTCGACGTCCAGGTCGGCGCCGTTGACACGCTCACACTTCCACATACCGGTGCAACTCCTTGCTCAGCTCTTCGAGTCGGGCCGCGAACGCGGGCGGTCCTTGGGGGACCCACCCTCGCGCGTAATGGTCACTGTGGACATTCGATTATTTCACCTCGTCGGAGGCGGAAGACAAACCGGTTGACCGGTATGCATGCCATGCCGACCGGGCATGCTGCAGGGGCGTCCGTTCAACGGAAGGAGCGATGTGCTCACTCAGGTTCTCCCATGGCTAGGACGACTCCTCGGACGCTTCACCGGCACCAGTGCCGGTGTGAGTGCCGGCACCGCGGGCCGTGACGCCGGCCCGACTGGTGCTCGGGCGCCCGTCTTCACCGCGGACTTCGGCTCGACCTCACAGTGGGTCGCCGGCAGGTCCTGGGCCTATCCGGACGGCGGTCCCACCAACCCCCGCGACAACAAACTCGACCACCTGGTGGCGGACCCGTCCTTCAGCCGCACCGGCACCTTCCGCGCCGTCCGCCGCCCGGACGGCAACTGGAACACGGGCCTGTTGACCACCGAGGGCAGCGACGAGGGGTTCATGGTGCGGACCGGGGACGTGCTGGAGTCCCGGGTGCGGCTGCCCGCCGAGGTCGGGGCCTGGCCGGCGATCTGGACCTGGCTGGACGGCGACAACGAGATCGACGTCTTCGAGTACCACCCGGACAACCCCGACCTGCTCGAACTCTCCAACCACGTCAAGGGCGGATCCCACTACCACCGGAACCCCTCGGTCGCCCCCGACGGCTGGGTGGACCTGAAGGTCGAGTTCGGAGCGCGCTCGGTCGTGTGGTGGGTCAACGGCACGCGGGTCTTCGCCGACCGGCGGGGTGTGGGGCGAAACTGGCGGGCGTACCTCATCGTCAACCTCTCCGTGTGCGCCGGGCGCTACCACCCGGCGCCCGACCCGGACGTCTCGGAGATGTCGTTCGAGGTCTCGTATCTCCGGGTGCAGCGCCCCTAGAGTCCCGTCCGGAACCGTCCGCCGGGGCTCAGGTGCCCCGGCGGGAGCCCGGAAACGCTCGGGACACCGGAACACCGGAACACCGGAACGTCGGGACCTCGGGACCTCGGAACCTCGGAAGAGACGTTCGCCCGACACGGTCCCTACGTCGTGGCGCCTTCGGTCACGGATGCACCGCAGCTCTGGTGGCCCCAGCGGCTGCCGTTCTTGGTGATCATGTCGCCGGCGGCGTAGGGCTTTCCGCAGGGGCAGCTGCCGGGGAACTTGGCCTTGATGGCCCGTGGACCGCGGCCCGTCGCGGCGCCTTCGGCCGTGCGCTTCTTCGCCGCGCCGGCCGGACGGCGCGGAGGTGCGGCCGGAGCCGGTACCGGCATCCCCTCACTGCCGAGGGCCGTGCCGGCGGCTTCCTGCTTACGGGCGGCGTCGCTGGCGGCCTGGTCGGCGATCGCGTTCAGGTGGTCGCCGTCCTCACGGTGCGCCGGAACGTAGCGGAAGGTCACGTCACGGTCGGCCAGCAGTCCGTCGATCTGCTCGACGAGTTCGCGGTTCGCGACCGGCTGACCGGAGGAGGTCTTCCACCCGTTGCGCTTCCATCCGGGAAGCCACTGCGTCACGGCCTTCATCGCGTACTGGGAATCCATCCGCACCTCGACGGAGGTCCCGGGGGCGAGCGCTTCGAGCAGCCGCTGGAGGGCGGTCAGCTCCCCGATGTTGTTGGTGGCCCGCCCCAGGGGACCGGCCTCCCAGCGCTCGGGGCGCCCCTGGGGGTCGGCGATGACCCATCCCCAGCCGGCCGGCCCGGGATTACCTTTCGCCGCTCCGTCACAGGCGGCAATGATGCGATCAGACATCCCCCGATCATGCCTTATCCGCAAGTGCGGTGGGCGATGGGCTCGGCGGAGCCCGCGGGTCAGCGCCGGTGGACGTGGGGATTGGTCCGGCCCGCTCCCGGGCCGGACCATCGCCTCGGCGTCAGGAGATCGTGACGAACTGACCGATGCTCGGCACTCCTTGGGCGTCGAGGGCGAAGAGCATGTAGTTGCCCGGCAGGACCACGCCGGTGTCGGCGGGTATCGACACCGTGTACGCGCCGGATCCCGTCGCCGTGGACACGAGGGGGACCCGTCGCTGATCGTTGTCAGTGGAGTGGGTCGCGGCCGCGGCCCGCATCAGCACGAAGGACGCCACCGGGGTCTGCGTGTTCACCGTGAGCGCGGTGCCGGGGGCGGTCCTGGAGGGCACGCCTGCGGTGATGACGGGACGGGGCTTCGGCGATCCGTCCGCGTCGAGCAGGTACGGCGGCGTGAAGACGGCTCCGTCGGCGTGGTTGGTGGCGCAGTCGCCGCACAGTCCCCCGCCCCCGGAGAAGATCCGTCCGTCCGACAACAGGTTCGCCACACTGTGGTAGTTGCGCGGGACGGCCATGCTGGCGAGCGGGGTGAAGGTTCCGGTCGCCGGGTCCCACAGCTCCGGGGTCAGGACCGAGGTCGCGTCGCTGAACGGCACCGGATAGGCCTGCCCGCCGAAGACGACGACCTTGCCGTCGGGCAGGACGACGCTGTTGCCGAAGGCGCGGGCGTGTTCCATGTCGCCGGTCCGGGCGGCCTGGACCTGCTCGCCCGCGATGTTCACCGTGTAGGCACGACGGGTGGCAGGCGAGTTCTCGTAGGCGGGCGAGCCGCCCAGGGTGAGCAGTTTGCCGATGTCGTAGGCGACGGCGTTGCCGGTCATCGCGTCCTGGCTGTCGGCCCGGGGACCGGCCGGGGTGATGCCGCCCCGGCCGCTGGTCGAGATCCAGTTCATCTGCTTGCTCGGACCCAGCTGCAGCACCTTGCCGCCCGAAGTGGCGTGCAGCCACATGTGGTTGTCGGCGCGGTAGGGTCCGGCCGGGTCGGCCGTCAGGGCCGGGGTCGCGGGGACGCCGGGGAGTCCCCGCCAGGTACGGGTGTCCGGCGACCAGACCTCACCGGCCTTGTCCCCTGCGGTTCCGCTCCAGGAGCCGCCCAGGACGAAGGCCTCACCGGTGGAGAGCAGCGTCATGGCCTGGTAGCCGCGGGCGATGTTCATGCTGGTGGTGGCGGACCACTCGCCGGTGACCGGGTCGTAGATGCTGGCCTTCTCGGCGTTGCTTCCCCCGGTGACCAGTACACGGCCGTCGGCCAGCATGGCGATGCCGGGACAGAACATGTCGTGGCCGGTGTTGTCGATGCGCCGCTGGGTGACCTTCCCCGTCTTCAGGTCCAGGATCGCGGTCTGGGTGTAGCCGCTGCTGCCGCCGAAGCGGTCGACCGCGTACGCGGACCAGGCGAGCAGCTTGTCACCGGGCAGGGGGGCGGTGGCCACGGGGACGAGGGGGAAGCCGGTGACCCGGCCCCAGGATCCGTGGACGGCCGGGCTGGCCGGTCCGCTCAGGCGTATCTCGGCGGCGGAGGTCCACGGACCGCGACTGCCCGCCTCGGTGGTGACGGTCAGGCGTATGTAGCGGGCCTGCTCGGTGCGGATGAAGGTGGCGGTCTTGACGGTGTCGTCGTCCCGCCAGGTACCGTCGGCCACCGGTGTGCCGAAGGTGAGGCCGTCGGTGCTCGTGGCGATGCTGTACGCGCCCGCGCGTCCGTTGACCCCGCCGGTCCGGGGCTGGTAGACGAGCGCGGAGACCACGGCGGTGCGGTGCATGTCGATGGTGATGCTGTGCGGCAGCGGGGCCGGGGTGCCGGTCCACTTGCTGTGCCAGAGGGTGTCGGCGTTGCCGTCGAGGACATTGGCCGCCCGGCCGTTCTCGCCGCTGGTCTCCTCGTCACTCGCCGTGGCCGTCCAACCGGTCCGTGACAGGTCGACGGTGGCGGCCGGGGTGCCGGGGTCGCCCAGCAGGTCGATCTCGGCGGCGGAGGTCCAGGGGCCGCGGCCGCCGGCCTCGCTGAGCGCGGTCAGCCGTACGAACCGTGCCCCCTGGGGGGCGAATCCGAGCGTCTTGGCGCTGCCGTCGTCGGCGAGCGTGCCGGTGGCGACCGGGCTCGCCCAGTTCTGTCCGTCCGGACTGACGCTGAGGCTGTACTCGCCGATGCGCCCGTTGGCCCCGCCGGCCCGGGGCTGGTAGACGAGCGCGGAGACCACGGCGGTGCGGTGCATGTCGATGGTGATGCTGTGCGGCAGGGGGGCCGGGGTGCCGGTCCACTTACTGTGCCAGAGGGTGGTGGTGTTGCCGTCGAGGACGTTGGCCGCCCGGCCGTTCTCGCCGCTGGTCTCCTCGTCGCTCGCCGTGGCCGTCCATCCGGCCCGGTCGAGAACGGGAGCCGCGGGCTCCATGGCGTTGGCCGGCGCGATGGCGTGGTGCGGCGACTGCTTCGCCGTCTGCTGGTCGTGGGGCATGGGCGCGGGCCGGGGCGCCGGGGCGCGCGCGGCCGCGGAGGGGCCCGAGACCCCGAGCCACGGGATCAGGCCGAGCAGGAGCGAGCCTAGGGCGAAGGCGACGAGCAGGTGGGAACGGCGTATGACGCGGGGAAAGGCGGGGAAGCGCCTGGACTGCAATCTGACCTCCTGGGGCGAACCGGTATGCCCTGCCGAACGTAGGCCAGATGGCGCTAACTCACATGAAACTGAACAGAGTTGGCGTGAAGCGGCTTGGCCGGTGGCGCGACGGGGGCGAGTTCAGCAGCCGGGTCCGGTGGCGGAGAGGAGCTGGCACTTGTCGAACTTCATGCAGCCGCAGGCGCAGGCGAGGCGGTCGGCGACGGCGTCGCGCAGGATCTGCGTCTGCCGGATGAACCGGTTCAGCTCCCAGCACGCCTGGGGGGACGCGGGCAGGTACTCGCTGTCGCCGAGCTGCTCCCCCGGACCATCGGCCGGCCGCCAACGCGCTGGTCGGTTCCAGCACCTCGGCCTCCATCGTCATCGGCCCCGCTCGCCGGTTCCTGGCGGCGGTGGTCAGTCCCGCCTGGCTCATCGGCCTCGACGCGCTGCCCTTCGCGGTGCTCGCAGTCCAGGCGGCCGGCTGCCGGGCACGGCCGGGAAGGCGGCGACGGCCGACCGGTCGACGCCGACCCGTCGGCCGCCGGCCTGCAGTCGCTGCGCAGACAGCCACCAAAAAAAACGAGCTCCTCGGGGTCCTCTGGCCCGGAGCAGGCGGCGGGCCACGTCCCGGATCGTCAGCGCCCGTTCTCCCCGTTGAGCCGCGCGAACGGATCAGGGCCGTGCGGTGGTCACCGCACGGCCCTGATCTTGTCCGGCGCCCGTTCAGCGAAGGGGCGGGGAAACGGTTCTCCGGAGGCCGGGCGACACGCCGGGCCGTCCCGGGATCAGGCGGGGGTGATGTTCTCCGCCTGCGGGCCCTTCTGGCCCTGCGTGATGTCGAAGGTCACGGCCTGACCCTCCTGGAGCTCCCGGTAGCCCGAGGCGTTGATCGCCGAGTAGTGGGCGAAGACGTCCGGACCGCCGCCGTCCTGGGCGATGAAGCCGAAGCCCTTCTCCGAGTTGAACCACTTCACAGTTCCCGTAGCCATGTTCATGCCTTCCCGTTGACGTACGTCCTCCACACGGCGTGGAGGACGGAGGTGATCGCCCTGGTCCTACGGCACAACACAGCAAAACTGCCCACACCGAAAGGCACAGGCAAGGCACTTGGAACCACGACAGCTACCCGTGAAGGTACACGCCAGCACGCACGGTCACCAGGGGGAATGATCTCGCCTTCGCGGCGGGTTTCCCACCCATGCGCGGACTTCCCGGACACGGCCGACGAAAAATGCGTCGAGCACCGCCCCCGGGATGCCGTAAGGTGAGGTCTACCGACGCGGGGTGGAGCAGCTCGGTAGCTCGCTGGGCTCATAACCCAGAGGTCGCAGGTTCAAATCCTGTCCCCGCTACTGCTCGGAAGGGCCCGGATCCTGATGGATCCGGGCCCTTCCGTATGTGTGGGCCGCGGGCCGCCCCATAGGTGAGGCGGCGGCGCGTCCGCCGCGAAGCAGAAGACTCCGGCACCGCGGCTGTGGCCGTGGCCACGCCCAAGGCTCGTCTCAGTCCACAGAGCGCGTGGTGGCCGGACGTCGCACGCACCGTCGGGCAGGGCCGGACCAACACGCCGAGATCGGCGCCAAGCTCTCCAC
This sequence comes from Streptomyces sp. NPDC054849, assembly GCF_053610945.1. NCBI lineage: Bacteria > Bacillati > Actinomycetota > Actinomycetes > Kitasatosporales > Streptomycetaceae > Streptomyces > Streptomyces sp. NPDC054849. Next base: position 31,029 of record NZ_JBSGZI010000048.1, on the reverse strand, counting down.
GTCCATGAGCGAGCCCACGGTGAAGGTCCACGTATCGAGCATGCCGACCGAGCTCGACGTGACCAACCGGGTCCAAGTCGCCGCGATGGTCCGGCACGGAGGCTGGGACCACCGCCTTCCCGGGGAGCCCCCCGCTCGCCGCCGCCCCATTCCCGCCCCGCTCGCTCTCCACTCCCCGCCTGCCGGGTGCTGTGGTCCGCACGCCTGAATCCGCCTCGCCCGGTGGCCCGTGGCGCAGCCTTCCGGCGGCGAGGCTGCCGCGACGATGAGTGTCCCCGCCCCGCGTGTGACGGCACTCACAGAACGTTATGTCGTCCGGTGTCGACCGGATGGGGTGCGCCGGGCGTATGCCCGGTGAGAGGGACACATGGATTCGGGAGCGATTTTTGACCGTCGAGGAGTTCGAAGCGTTCTACGCGCAAGCGGCGGGACGGCTCACAGGACAGCTGTACGTGATGCTCGGTGATCACCACGAGGCACAGGACGTGGTGCAGGAGGCCTTCGTCAGAGGATGGGGACGCCGGCGCCAGCTGGACCGGGAGGGCCGGCCGGAGGCGTGGATCCGTACCGTCGCGTGGCGGCTCGCCGTCAGCCGCTGGCGGGTGCGGCGGCGCAGCGCCGACGCCTGGCAGCGCACTGCCCCCGCGACCCACGTGGAGGGGCCCGGACCCGAGGCGGTGGCCCTCGTGGAGGCGCTGCGCCAACTGCCCCTGAAGCAGCGCCGGACGATGGCTCTGCACTACGTGTGCGATCTGACCGTCGAGCAGATCGCCGCCGAGACCGCGCTGTCCGCGAGCACCGTCAAGACCCACCTCTCCCGGGGCCGGGCCACGCTCTCCCGCCACTTGCAGGACCCCCGCATTGAGGAGGCTCCCGATGCCTGACTCCCACGACCCGCTGCGGTCCCTGTTCCGGGAAGCGGCGTCCGCCGGATCGTCCGCGACCTCGCTCGCACCCGTGTCCGTCATCGAGCAGCGCGGGGAACGGGTCCGGCGGCGCCGGATCGCCGGCATCGCCGTCGCCTGCTGCCTCGTCCTCGCCGGATCCGGTGCGGCCCTGGCCACGTTCCTGCCCGCCGCGTCGGGCCCGACCCTGCCGGCGACCACTCCCTCACCCGGTCCCGTGACCCGGTCCGCTTCAGCACCGCCGCCACCGCGCAACACCACGGCGCCGCCCGCCGTTCCCACCGGGACGGCGAACCCGGGCGGATCCACCGATCCCACCGGGACGGTGAACCCGGAGAGGCCCAACCCGCCCACCCGGACGGCGTACCCGGACATGTCCGCCACCTCCACGCAGCCGCCTCCGTAGGGGGTGTCTCACCGATCAGGCCGGGCTCGCGACGCCTGGCCTGATCGTCGAGACCCCCGGCCCGACCGGTCACTCTCTCCCCCGCTCCGCCCAGCACGGCCGGAGCCACGGCCTCACCGGAGCCGGCACCACAGCCGGTACCACGGCCCAGACCACCGCCCGGGGACACCGGCCTCGACACCCCGGCCGGTGATTCCGCATGCCCTCAGACGGTCAGGAGATCCCGTCATGTCCGTTTTCGCCCCGCATCGTTCGCCTGAGGCACCCGGCGCGCACGGCGTCCGGCCGACCAGGGCCGCCCCCGGCCACCCCGGCCACCCCGGCCACTCCAGTCGCTCCGGCCACTCCAGTCGCTCCGGCCACACGGGCCGCACCCGCCCGGCACTGCCGCGCCTCGCCCCCGCCGACCGCGAGGTGTTGTGGCTCTACCTGCTGACGCGCATCGGCATCTGGGCCACCGCGAGCGCCGTCGGCTGGGTCTTCCCCTCCGACGCTCAGGACCGCCACCCCGCCTCACTCCTCTCCCCCTGGCAGCAGTGGGACTGGTGGCACTATCTCCACATAGCCCAGGACGGCTACTTCCCCGGCAAGGCCGGACCCTGGACGACCGGCTGGGACAACAGGGAGGCCTTCCTCCCCGGCTTCCCCCTCACCCTGCGCGCCGTCCACGCGGTCGTCCCCGACTGGGCCGCCGCCGGAGCGCTGATCTCGTTCCTCTCGGGAGGCGTCGCCGTCCTGGCGCTCGCACGCATCGCCCGCCGCCATCTGCCCGACCACGACGCGGGACGGCGTACGGTGGCCTTCCTCCTGCTCTCGCCCTGCGCCGTGTTCCTCGCCGCCGGCTACACCGAGGCGCTCTTCCTCGCCCTGGCCCTGCCCGCCTGGCTGGCGGCGCAGCACCAGAACTGGCCGACGGCCTCGGTGCTGGCCTGCCTGGCCTGCTCCGTGCGCGTCACGGGGCTGTTCCTCGTGGCCGCGCTCACCCTCCACTTCCTCCTCACCGCCCGCGGCCGCCCCGCCCGGCGCGCAGCCCCGTGGCTGCTCCTGCCCGCCCTCGCCCCCGCCCTGTACAGCTGGTACCTGCACACGCGGACCGGGGACTGGATGGCCTGGAAGCACGCCCAGGAACGCGGCTGGTACCGGGACTTCCACGCGCCGTGGGAAGCCTGGGCGAACACCTGGGAGGCCGCCTTCCACCACACCCAGCCCACCGGCTACGCGCTGATGTGGCAGGCCGAACTCCTGGCCATGGTGGTCGGCGCCGCCCTCCTGGGCCTGCTGCTGCGAGGCCGCCGCTGGCCCGAGGCCCTCTACATCGGCCTCACCCTGTGGGCCCTCGGCACCTCCTACTGGTACACCTCCGTACCCCGCTCCACGCTGCTGTGGTGGCCGCTGTGGATCGCCCTGGCCTCCTGGAGCCTGCGCCGTCCCCGCGTGCAGAGCGCGTACCTGTACGTCGTGGGCCCGCTCTCCGTCACGGTCGCCGTCACCTTCCTCACCGGACGCTGGGCGGGCTAGGGCGGGTCCTTCGGATCGTGTCGGCCGAGCCCCGCGTTGTCCGGTGCCGTGCATCGCAAGGCGGAGGAGCTCCCCTCGTACTGGACCTACTCGGGAGCCCCGACAACGCCGCGAGGTGCGATGCCGGGCAGCGCGGGGCCGGCAAAGTCCGAAAGACCCGCCCTAGGTGTATTGATCACGAGCGTTGTTGAACACTCGGCCGGTGTCAGGAGCTCGTGAGGACGACGAGCTGTCGGGTCGCGCGGGTCATCGCGACATAGCGGTCCACGGCTCCTTCGACGCCGTCGCCGAACGTCTCCGGGTCGATGAGGACGACCAGATCGAACTCCAGCCCCTTCGACAGACCCGGCGTCAGCGAGCGCACGCGGGAGGTCTCCCGGAACGTGCCGCCGCCGACGTCACCGGCGCCGATGACGCAGGCGACTCCGTCGGCCTGGGCTGCGAGCCAGGTGTCGAGGATGGAGTCCAGGTCGGCAACGGAGCCGTGGACGACGGGAATTCCGCTGCTGCGGATGGAGGTCGGCACATTGGCGTCCGGGAGCACGGCGCGGATGGCCGGCTCGGCCTCCGCCATGACCTCTGCTGGCGTACGGTAGTTGATGCTCAGCGAGGCGACGGTGATCCGGTCGAGCCCGGCCCGCTCGAGCCGTTGCCGCCACGACTCCGTGAACCCGTTGCGGGCCTGGGCACGGTCACCGACGATGGTGAAGCTCCGGGACGGGCAGCGGAGCAGCAGCATCTGCCACTCGGCGTCGGTCAGTTCCTGGGCCTCGTCCACGATCACGTGGGCGAACGGACCGGCGAGGTGGTCCGGTTCGGTGCCGGGCAGTGCACCCTCGTCGATCAGGGTGTCCTGCAGGTCCTTGCCTCGGAGCATCGTCACCGCGCCTTCCCCGTCGTCGTCGGCCTCCAGCAGGCCGTCGATGACGTCGGCCCTGCGCGCACGTTCGGCGGCGACCGAGGCCTCGTGGCGACGCTTGCGCACCGACGCCTCGGCGTCGCCGAGCCGCTGCCGGGCCGCGTCCAGGAAGGGCAGGTCGGACGCCGTCCAGGCCTGGGCGTCCTCACGCTGCAGTGCGGACACGTCGTCGGGGCCGAGCCAGGGAGCGCATTTGCGCAGGTAGGCGGGCACCGACCACAGGTCACCGACGACGTCGGTCGCTTCGAGCATCGGCCACGCCCGGTTGAGGGCCCCGATCAGCTCCCGGTCCTGCAGCAGCGAACGCCGCAGCAGGTGGGGCGGGACGTCGCTGTCGTCCTTGTCCATGAGGATCGCGAGCAGCTCCTCCAGGATCTGGTCGCGCGCCTCGTTGTGCGGAGTCCCCGGTTCCACTGCTTCGAAAGCCGCTGCCCAGTCGTCGGCGCTCAGCCAGATGTCGGACCAATGGCTCGAGACCGTCATCCCCTTGGCGGGCGGCTCCTCGTACAGGGCGACGGCGGGTTCGATCGCCTTCACCAGGTCAGCGGAGGACTTCAGGCGGGCCACCCGCGGGTCGGTCTCGATCCCCGCTCCTGCCCCCTCGGTGACCAGGTCGCGCAGGGTGCAGATCTGCACGCCCTCCTCGCCGAGGCTGGGCAGGACGTCGGCGACGTAGGCCAGATAGGGCTGGTGCGGCCCGACGAACAGCACGCCGCCCCGGCGGTGACCGAGGCGAGGGTCGGAGTACAGGAGGTGGGCGGCCCGGTGCAGGGCGACGACGGTCTTGCCCGTACCCGGCCCGCCGTCGACGACGAGGGCGCCGGCGGATCCCGCCCGGATGACGGCGTCCTGGTCGGCCTGGATGGTGGCGAGCACGTCGCGCATCCGGGCCGACCGGTTGCCGCCCAGGCTGGCGATGAACGCGGACTGGTCGTCGAGCGCGGCATGCCCCTCGAGCCCGTCGGGGTTGAAAACCTCGTCCCAGTAGTCGCTGATCCGGCCGCGGGTCCAGCGGTACCTGCGGCGGCTCGCCAGACCCATCGGGTTGGCGTGGGTCGCCGCGAAGAACGGCTCGGCCGCGGGGGCGCGCCAGTCGAGCAGCAGCCGGCGCCCCTCGCTGTCGGTGAGGCCGAGGCGTCCGATGTAGACGGGCTCGGGGCTGTCCGTACGGACGATGTGTCCCAGGCACAGGTCGCGGCCGAAGCGACGCAGGGTGCGCAGCCGGCTGGTCAGGCGGTGGATCTCCGTGTCCCGGTCCATCGCCTCCCGGCCGACGCCGCCGGGCGCCTTGCGGGCGGCCTCGAGGCGGTCGGACAGTTCGGCGATGGCCTGCTCGATGCTCTCCGAGATGGCTGCGAAGTGCTGCTCGTCGCCGTCGATCAGGGTGGGGTCGGCCTTGGGCGAGAGGTGGTCGGGAAGTTCGAACGCGCTGATGGGCAGGGGGTGGTTCGTGTCATCGACGACACCGCACGACTCATCAGCCGACGAAAGCACATGCACTTCGTGAATCTCCAGTTTCTGCAGGTTGTGAGCCAGGTCCGCGATTCTGCCCGACGGCCGGGGCCTTGCCGCAAGCCCCCCAGTGCGCTATAAGTTGAGAGTGGCGAGGAGTGGGTACACCTCTTCGCCCCCACCCCCAGCACTCCCGCCGCTTCCGCCGCTCCCGGCGCTCCGCCCCCGAGCCGCACAGTGCCGGTGCCCGCGCCCGGCAGTGACGCCGTCAACACCTGCTCTCTGTAATGACCTTGCTCCACCGCTGGTCCTGGGGCCCGCACGGGGGCCCGTTCGCCGCCGCCGCCGCGCCTGCACCGAACGGGCCCCCGCCCGGGCCGCGGGCGCGCATACTCGGAGCATGGCCGACACCACCACAGTCGAGGTCGACACCGATGTGCACGACCGGCTCGCCGTGCTCGCCGCGGACCGCGGATTGAGCCTGCGCGCCTACCTCGCCGAACTCACCGCCGCCCAGGAGAACCAGGCCGCGCTCGCACGCGCCGCACACGCCTTCGAAAAGGCGCTCGAACGGCCGGGCTTCCGCGAAGGTTTCGCGCGCGACTTCGGCGGCCTCGCGTCCCACGAGTGATCAGACGGGTGACACCCGTCGATCACCAGGACGAATCCGGGCCGACTCCTCTTGCGGCGTTCCTGACTCCGAGGCCTGGCCGGTGCGGGCGCGTACGGTGCCGACGGTGCCGTCGGCCCCGCCGACGCCGGCCACGGGTCCCGGCCCATCGCGAAATCGTTTTCATTCCCGATGGCGGGGTCGAGTCGCATGCGCTGCTCCGCACCCGGCGCTCCCGGTTCCGCATTTCCCTCGGCGGGCCGGGGCCGCGGAACGTACTTATGCTCGTAGGAACTGCTCCGAGCCCTGGAGGGCGGCTGTCATGACCGAGGCGAGCGAGGCGGGCCAGGCGGACCGCACCCTGAAGGCCCGGCACCGCGCGATGTGGGCACTGGGCGACTACCCGTCCGTGGTCTCCCACGTCATTCCGGAGCTGGGATCCGTACTCGTGCAGGAGTGCGGCGTCCGGCGCGGCGACCGGGTGCTGGACATCGCGGCGGGCTCCGGCAACGCCGCGATTCCGGCCGCCCTGGCCGGAGCCGACGTGGTGGCGTCCGACCTCACCCCCGAACTGCTGGAGATCGGACAGCAGCTGGCCGCGGTGCGCGGCGTGCGCCTGGAGTGGCGGGAGGCCGACGCCGAGTCCCTGCCCTTCGCGGACGGGGAGTTCGACACCGTCATGTCCTGCGTCGGCATCATGTTCGCCCCGCACCACCGGGCCGCCGCCGAGGAGATGCTGCGCGTCTGCCGCGCGGGCGGCACCATGGGGCTGATCAACTGGACTCCGCAGGGGTTCGTGGGGCAGCTGTTCGCCACGATGAAGCCGTACGCTCCCCCGCCGCCGCCCGGCGTCCAGCCGCCGCCGCTGTGGGGGGAGGAGGAACACGTCCACGAACTGCTCGGTGACGCGGTCACCGACGTCGACTCGCGCCGCCGGACCGTCCGCGTGGAGACCTTCCCGAAGCCCACGGCCTTCCGGGAGTTCTTCAAGGCCTGCTACGGGCCGACGATCGCCGTCTACCGCCACATCGCCGACGACCCGGAGCGGGTCGCCGCCCTGGACGGCGACCTCGACGCCCTCGCCGCCGAGCACACCGTGGACGGCGTCATGGAGTGGGAGTACCTGCTGCTGACGGCCCACCGCCGGGGCTGATCTCTCGAAGACGGCTCGACCGGCGGCGCGGTCGGCGCGGTGGGGACTCAGGACGTGTACACCACGATGAAATCGCCGTACGGGTGTGAGCCCGGTTGTCCCGCGGTCTCGGCGAGGGCCCGACGCAGGGTGTGCAGATGGGCGGTGGAAAGCTGCAGCGGAGGCTCGTCCGGCTGATAGGTGGTGCCCGGGGGGTAGTCGACGTCCGCCGTGGTGGTCATCTCGATATGGCAGCCGAGGATGTGCGTGACCGGCCGGGTCGCGCAGAAGTCCACGAGCCGGTCCACGGTCTCGGCGAACGCGGCCCGGTCCGCGACGTAGAGCCGCCCGGGATAGAGCGAGTCACCGGTCAGCAGCAGGCCCGTGTGCCGGTCGTAGAAGACCAGCGCCGCCGACTGGTGTCCCGGCCCGGGGACGAGGTCCAGGACGCGTCCGCCCAGGTCGAGTTCGGTGATGTGGTGCGGCCAGCCGTCGAGTCCGAAGTGGGCCGTGACCTCGTCCAGGCGGGGGCCGACGACCACGGTATCGGGCCGGTCGGAGAACTGCCCGTCGCCCGCGATGTGGTCGCCGTGACCGTGGGTGTGGGCGACCGTCAACCCGTACCGTGCGCGGGGATTGCGGCTCAGCCAGTCCTCGATCAGTGCGTCGACCGTCGCACGCAGGGGGAACTGGTCGGGGTCGGAGGTCGCACCGGTGTCGATCATCAGCGCGCGGTCGTTCCCGAAGAGGAGGAAGAGGAAAGGCGCCTCGTAGTGCACGGACTTGTTCTGGCGCAGGATCACCGTGTGCTCGGAGTACGCGTGGACCTGGATATCCGGGGCGGGGTCGTGCCTGGGCGACGGCCGGCCGGCGTGCCACACCGTGTCCAGGCTGCCGGCGACCGGGGCGTCAGCAAGGAAATCGATCACGGAGCCAACCTATCGCCATCGACTCGACCCGGGCTTCGGGACATCCCGCGGCGCCGGCGCGTCGATACGCCGAAGGGCGAAGGGCGAAGGGCCGTCCCGGCAAGTTCAGCAGGGGGATGCGGCAGTCCGAGCATGCGCATGCCCCGGATCCTGATCACGTGACCGACAGCGGTCGTGGAGCGATCGAGCCGGTCGAACACAGGGCCAACCCGACCGGCATCGACCGGCATCAGCGGGAATCGACAGGAGACGTCGGCCGACCGCTCCTGCGGCCTGATCTCGACATGTCCGCTCCTGCGGCGCCTGATCTCGACATGTCCGCTGCGACGGCTACGAGGAGGACCGTCGACGGGTACCCCGGCCGTCCCGGCCGCCCTCGGGGGCGATCATGGCGATCAGGCCGTAGTCCAGCTCCGCACCGTCGACGAGCAGGGCCTCGACCGTACGCGTCGCCGGGTCGATGTCGGCTTCCACGCCCTCCCCGCGGTAGCGGGGGTAACCGGAGGCGCCCCGTTCGCCGGTCGCCTCGACCAGGGCCGACCGCAAGGCCCTGTCCGCGGCGGAGGCTCCGCGCAGGTTCTCGATGTGCTCGGGCACCAGCAGGATCTCGAAGCTCTGCGGCTCAGTGGTCATGTCTCGAAGCTACCTGATCAGGTGCCCCGGAGCGGGCGGGCACACGCCCCACCTCGTACGCTCTGCGGGACCCCACACACAGACGAAGAGGAACACGATGAGCGGCGATTCCCCGAGCAGGATCCTCCTTGTGGCGAAGGACCGCACTTTGCGGAACCTGTTGGAGCGCCTCCTCGTGGGCCGGGGGTTCGTCGTGGTCGACGGCGGCAGCGGCGTGGACGCCATCGCTCTGCTGGGCGGCGCCGCCCCCATCGACCTGGTGATCTGCGAGCGCACCGGGCCGGGTCTGGACGAGGTGGCGATGTTCGAGGAGATCCGCCGGCACCCCGATCACGGGCGCGTGCCGATCCTCGCGCTGCCGCCCGCGGACCCGGAGTGCACGGTCCGCGCCCTGGAGGCCGGTGTGAGCGATTGCCTCGCCAAGCCGTTCCACCCCACCGAGTTCCTGGCCCGCGTCGAACGTCTCGCCCGGCCCGACGCCGCCTGATCCTCCGGATCCGCCTCGGCACGCATCCGCCTCCGCCTCCGCAGGGCGACCGGAACGCTTCCCGGCGACGGCCCGCCTCACGCCGGCGCTCCCCGGCGTGCGGCCGGATCCCGCCGGTCCGGAGCCGGGCGGCGCGATTGGCCGGACATCGCCCTGGTCCGTCCCGCGAAGGGTTCCTACGATTCGGGCACCCGGTCTTCACCGACCGGGTGCTCACCGCACATGCGCCCGCATGCCCGCAGATCCGCAGATCCGCAAGCCCGCATCTGCTCACCCGTTCCATCCCGCGCACCGGTCTGTGACGACCCGGCCCCGCTCTGGCCGGCCGCACCCCCCACCCTGCGGCACACAGGCAGCGCCTGCGCGCCGCCCGGTACCTAAGCAGTGGATTGGAGATAAATGTCCGGTGGACTTCTCATGAGCGGCGCGATCGGCGTCCTGCTCACCGCCACCCTGCCCACGCAAGCCGCCCCCTCCACCATCGTGGACCCGCCGCCCGACCGCATCGTGATCGAAGTCGCCACCGTGAACGGATCCGGATGCCCCAAGGACACCGCGGAAGTCGCGGTGTCCCAGGACAACACGGCGTTCACCGTGACCTACAGCGAGTACCTCGCCCAGGTCGGTGGCGGCGCCCCGCCCACCGCGGCGCGCAAGAACTGCCAGCTCAGCCTGATCGTGCACGTCCCCCACGGCTTCACCTATGCGATCGCCAGCGCCGACTACCGGGGCTACGCCTCGCTGGCGCCGGGTGCCAAGGCCACGGAGAAGGCCTCGTACTACTTCCAGGGCTCGCCGGACACCGCGGCGCGCACCCACACGTTCACCGGCCCGCAGGAGGACAACTGGCAGGCCACCGACGTGACCGACTGGGCTCAACTGGTCTGGGCGCCGTGCGGCGTTCAGCGGAACTTCAACATCAACACCGAACTGCGCGTCAGCAGGGGCACCTCCGCTCCCGGTGCCACCAGTTACATGACCATGGACTCCACCGACGGCTCCATCAACACCGTCTACCACCTGGCCTGGAAGGAGTGCCCCGGCAAGTGATCCACGCCCCCGAGCGCGCCACCCGGACCCGCGCGGCGCGCCCGGAGCGGGACACCGGCCGCACCGCCGACCACTAGGACGGGCTCAGGACCGCCCGCACCTCGGGCCCGCCCCCTCCGCCCGCCTCCCCTCTCCGCGCCCCCACGCGCAGAGGGGAGGCGGATGCCCGGAGCCAGGTGATCATCGGGCCGAGGGCCGTCAGTGGTTGTCCGGGGGCAGGGGTCTCGGGGTGTCCGTGACGCACGCCCCTCACGAGCGCGAACGGTTCGTCAGGGCGTCTGCGAGCTGGTCGTGCGTCATCGTGGAACGCCCGGGAACGTGCGCGGCCGCGGCCTTCTTGTAGAGCTCGGCCTTCGTCAGCGACCGAAGCGACGCCGCTTCGGAGGTGACCCGCTTCTTCGCCGGTGCAGCCTTCTTCTTCCGCGCGCCTGCCGCGGTGCTGGCCTTCTCACGGGTGTCCTTGGGGCTGCGGGCCTGCTCGACACTGGCGCGCAGAGCCTCCATGAGGTCGACGGTGCCGGTGGCCTTGGCCGGGGGTTCGGCCTTCTCGACGGTCTCGCCGGTCTTCTTCGCCTCGATGAGGGCGGCGACCTTCTCCTGGAAGGTGTCGCGGAAGGTCTCGGGATCCCAGTCCATGGAGAGAGAGCTGATCAGCTGCTCGGCCATCGTCATTTCCCGCTCGGCGACCTTCATGGCGCCGGGCAGATCGGGGATCTCCTTGTCGGGATCGCGGATCTCGTCCGCCCAGTGGAGGGTGTGCACCGTCAGGATGCGGTGGTCGTCGTCCGCCTTGAGCGCCACCAGGTACTCGCGGCCGCGCATGACGAAGGTGGCGATGCCGGCCCGGTTGGCCTTGGCCAGGGCCTTCTCCAGGAGTGCGTACACCTTGCCGTACTCCTTGCCCCTCGGGCCCAGGTAGTAGGTCTTGTCGAAGAAGATCGGATCGACCTGGTCGAGGTCGACGAAGCCGGTGATGTCCAGGGACTGCGAGCGGCCGGGGGCGATCTCGTCCAGCTCCGAGGGTTCGACCAGTACGTACTCGTCACCGGCGTCAAAGCCCTTGACGATGTCGTCGAGGTCGACCTCCTTGCCTGTCCGTTCGTTCACGCGCCGGTTTCGGATCCGGTCGGAGGTGCCGCGCTGCAGCTGGTGGAAATGGATCGCATGACTGTCCGTAGCCGTGTAGAGGCCGACCGGGAGGCTGACCAGGCCGAAGCTCAGGACGCCGGCCCACACGGGACGCGCCATGATGTCCACCACCCTCGAAACTCCGGCCCCGAGGCGTCCACCGAGCGCCCCGCCCGAAAGGCGAGGCCGGCCGGGGTGCGGCCCCGTCGCAGCCTGGATGGCCAGACCGCACCCCGTACCGGGAACCTACCCGCCCCGCTGCCACCTATGGCACATGCCGACGGCTCGTCCGCCCGATCACTCTGTGTGCCGTTCGGTCGCCGCGGGGTGCCCTCTCCACTGCCCCGCCCTCGTGCCATCCGCCCGGCACCGGCCTTCACGTCGCCCGGGCCGACCCACGGCCGGGCGGTGGGTTGTCGTATGCCCTTAGGTAGCGCAGCGGCCGGACCATGGACCGCTTCGCCAGGGTGGCGGCGGGAGTCACCTCGCCCGCCCACTTCTTCTCGCCGGCGAGCCTCGAGACGGCGCTGGTGTGAGGACGCCGGGGAGCGTCCTGTCCGTCTCAGAGCAGTCGGGACGGTCGCTGCACGGACGGCCCGTGCAAGGACACGCAGCCCGCGGGCGACAGCCCACCGAGGGCATCACGGCTGGTGGGTGGCGATGTACGTCGCGTGCTCGTGCAAGGCGTCCAGCACCGCCTCATGTGCACTGTCGACCTCGACCTCGAGACGGACCTGCTCCGGGCCGGGGGTGATGGTGAAGGTGAAGAACGAGCAGCACTCGCTCTCACGGGCCACCAGGTCGCGCACCCTGTCCTCCACGCCCGGACCACCGGTGAGCAGCATCTCCAGCCTCAGCCGGTCCGGCCGGGACGAACCGGCCAGCCGCTCGGCGAAGAGCGAGTCGAACTCCGCGACACGCAGCGGCTGCTCGGTGGTGGGCAGCGTGCAGGACGCCGGTACCCAGGGTGTCGTCACGCCCCCTCCCGTCGTCACGCGCTCGCCCGATGCGGGCGGGGAACACCTCCGAGGATAAGCCCGGACCCGAGGCCGTCCCGTGACTGCGGGAGCGTCTTGGCCGGCCGCGTCGGGCAGCACCGCCCTGCGGTGCGGTGCGGTGCGGTGCCCTGGAGTGCGGTGACTCCGCTACGCGCCCCTGGCGGTCGGGTCGGTGGGGGTGGCGGGGCCGACGATGCCGCCGTCGCGGAGTTCCACGACCCGGTCGGCGAGTTCGATCAGGTTGGGGTCGTGGGTGGCCACGAGGATGGTGACGGACTCGCTGCGCACCACCGCGCGCAGCAGTTCCATGATCGACCGCCCGGTCTCCGAGTCGAGCTGGCCCGTGGGTTCGTCCGCGATGATCAGGTCGGGGTCGTTGGCCAGGGCTCGGGCCACCGCGACGCGCTGCTGCTGGCCGCCGGAGAGCTCGCCGGGGCGCTGCTCGGCATGGTCCGCGAGGCCGACCAGGGCGAGCAGGGTCCGGGCGCGTTCCTCGCGCTCCTTGGCGGGGATGCGGCGCAGGCGCATCGGTACGCCGACGTTCTCAGCGGCGGTGAGGACGGGGATCAGGCCGAAGGACTGGAAGACGAAGCCGATGCGGTCACGGCGCAGGGCGAGCAGGCCCGGCTCGTCGAGGGCGGCCAGATCGGTGCCGTCGAGGGTGATCCGGCCGCCGGTCGGGGTGTCGAGGCCGCCGACGAGGTTCAGCAGGGTGGTCTTGCCGGAGCCAGAGCGGCCCCTGAGGGCGGTGAGTTCGCCCCGGCGGACCTCGAAGGACACGCCGCGCAGGGCGTGGACGGCCTGCGGGCCGCTGCCGAAGCTGTGGCGTACGTCGTCCACCACCACGATCGGCGTACCGTCGCCCTCCCGCGCCGCCGCGAGCGCCTCCGGTTCCCACTGCTCCCTCATCGCGTGTACTCCCCCGTTGCGTGGTCCGCGCGGAGCGCCAGGCCCCGCGTCACGTCATTTCTGATCGCATTTGCGCACCTGTCACACCCATCACGCAAGCCCCTTCCCTCTATCGCTCACATCTGAAAGCATCGTCCGCTATCCGGTACCGAGGGTCCGGACGGGGGAGGAACTCAACACGTGCTCGGCTTCGTCGTGCGCCGACTGCGCGGGCGATGGCCGCTCGCAGTCGCCGTGCTGCTCACCGTACTGATCACCGCGACCGCGCTGACCGCGCTGACGGCGTTCACCCGTGGCGTGGGGGAGGAGGGGCTTCGGCGGGCCCTGACCGGACCGGAACAGGCCCGGACCGCCGTCGTGATCACGAGCGGTCATCCCGCCTCATCCCGCACCCAGGACGACGAGTCCGTCCGGGCCTTCGCGCGCGAAGCGTTCGGGCGGCTTCCGGTGGCCTCCGAGACGTTGGCCCGCAGCCGGTCGTACGGGCTGCCCGGCGCTCCCGCATCGGGCCGCGACGCCGACCTGACCCTGCTCGCCGCGCTCGACCGAAAGCACGTACACCTGCTGGCCGGTGAATGGCCCGGGCCGGTCGCCGCCGCCCCGGCCGGCGCCCCGACGGCACCGACGCAGGTGGCCGTGCCGCGCGCGGCGCTGGTACGGCTCGGCCTGGCCGAGTCCTCGCTGCCCGCACCGGTCCGGCTGGACGACCGGTTCGGCGGTCCGCCGTTGACCGTGCTGGTCACCGGCGTGTACCGGGCCGCCGATCCGGACGCCGGGTACTGGCGGCTCGACCCCCTCGGCGGCCGGGAGATCCAGGCCGACACCTTCGCCACCTACGGCCCGCTCCTGGTCGACGACAGCGCCTTCACGACCGGCGGCCTCCTGCAGAACTACCGCCTCACGCTGCTGACCCCGGACCTGCGCACCATCCGCGCGTCCGAGGCCGAGGCGATCCGGACCGCGACGAACCCCGCGGCGGTCTCCCTCGAGGGCGCCACCTCACTGCGGACCGCGACCGAACTCCCCCAGCTGCTTGCCGAGTTGGACTCCGGCTTGCTGGTCGCCCGGTCCACCCTGCTGGCAGGCGCGCTCCAGCTCGCCGTCCTCTCGACCGCCGCCCTGCTCCTCGTCTCCCACATCCTGATGGTCCGCCAGGAGCCGGAGCGCGTGCTGCTCACCGCACGCGGCGCCTCCCGCCGACGCCTCCGCGCGCTCAGCGCGGCCGAGTCGCTGCTGCTCGCCCTGCCCGCGGCGGTCCTGGCACCGCTGCTCACACCGCCCCTGCTGCGCCTCTTCGGCCGGTTCGGACCGGTCGGGCGGGTCCGTCTGGAGATCACGGACACCTGGCCGGTCTGGCCGGTCGCGGCCGGCTGCGCTCTCGCGTGCGTCCTCCTGACGACCCTGCCCTCCTTCTTCCGCGGCGCCTCGGCCGCCGTACTGCGCCGCGTCGGCAGCAGGCAGGCCCTGGTGACGGGCGCCGCCCGCTCCAGCGTTGACCTGGCCGTGGTGTCCCTCGCCGTCCTCGGCTACCAGCAGCTGGCGCAGTACGGGGGGACGGACGCCCCCGCGCCCCACTCCCCCGCCGACGGCGGTCTCGGCGTCGACCCGGTTCTGGTCGCCGCCCCGGCGCTCGCCCTGTGCGGAGGCACGCTGCTGGTGCTGCGGCTCCTGCCATTCGCGGCGCGGGCCGGCGGACGGCTGGCCGCGCGTGGCCGGAGCCTGGCCCCGGCCCTGTTCGGCTGGCAGCTCGCCCGACGGCCCGGCCGGGCCACCGGGCCCGTCCTGCTGCTCGTCCTCGCCGTCTCCAGCGGGGTCCTGGCCCTGGGGCAGCACACCGCCTGGACCGCGTCCCAGCGCGACCAGGCCGACTTCGCGACCGCGGGCGGCCTGCGGATCTCCGGGATCAGCATGCCCCCGATGGGGCAGGGGGGACGTTACGGGGCGCTGCCGGGCGCGGACCGCCTGATTCCGGTGTTCCGCCGGGCGCAGCAGCTGCCGGGCGGGGGCAACGCCGACATCGTCGCGCTGGACGCCGCCAAGGTGGGCGACGGGGTACCGCTGCGCGCGGACCTGCGCGGCGGGCACGGGATGCGGGAGCTGTTCGCCCCGCTGGCCGCCGGTGACCCGAACGCCCGGGCGGGCTCCGGCGCCGCCGGTGCCGCGGGATCCGCAGGCGCCAACGGTGCCACCGGTGCCACCGGTGCCACCAGAGTCGCACGTACCAGTGGAGTCGCAGGTACCACTGGAGTTGCAGGTACCACTGGAGTTGCAGGTACCACCGGTGCCACGGGACCCGCCGGTACCGCCGGACCCGCCGGAGCAGCCACCGCTCCCGCTGCCGGCCCCGGGGTCGGCCTGCCCGGCTCCCCCCGCCGGATCGACCTCGACGTGACGATACGGCCCGCCGGTACGAGCTGGGCCGCCGTGAGCCTGCTGCTGCGCGACCGGTTCGGAGCGACCCACGCGACCCCGTCGGTCACGCTGCCCCCCGGCGGCGACGCCACCCTCCCGTACCTCCTGGACTCGCTGACCGGAGCCCCGGTCGGTTCGGCCGCGGCCCCGCTGACCTTGGCGGGGATACGCCTCTCGTACGCCGGGGAGAGCGGTCCCGCGGGCGACGGCAGCGAACTGACCGTGCGCCGGATCGCCGTATCCGACACCGCGGACGGCGCCGCCGTAGGCATCTCCGCGCCCGGTCCCGCGGACACGGCCCGCTGGCAGTCGGCGCCCCCACAGGGGCCCCGCTCCCTGCGGGCCCCCGCGCTGTCCCCCGTCCCGGCCGGGTCCGCCGACCTGCTGCGACTGCGCTACTGGGGCGGGCTGGGCACCGAGAAGGGCGTCAACGCCGTGCTCTTCCCGACGCCCGCCGCGCCCCCCGCCGCCGCGGTCCCGGCCGTCGCCACCACCCGCTACCTGCGGTCCATGGGCGCCTCCGTGGGGGAGACGGTCCCCGTCACCCTGGACGGCGCGACCGTCCCCGTGCGCATCACCGCCGCCGTGGACTCCCTCCCCGTGGTCGGACGGACGGCCCTCGCCGTCGACCTGCACACCCTCGGCCGGTTCCTGCTGGAGTCGGCCGGTCAGCAGCCGGTCCTGCCCACCGAGTGGTGGCTTCCCGCCACCTCCGCCGCCGACCCGGATCCGGCCCGCGCGGCGGCCGAGCTGCGCGAGGGGGCCAGGACCGAACGCGTCCAGCTGCGCGAGGACATCACCGCGCGCCTGCTGGACGACCCGCTGAGCGCCGGCCCGCAGGGCGCGCTGGCCGCCCTCGCGCTCGCCTGCGCGGTCCTGGCGGCCATCGGCTTCGCGACCTCCTCCGCCGCGGAACGGCGCGTGCGCGGCCGGGAGTTCTCGGTCCTGCTCGCGCTCGGCACGCCGCGCCGGTCGCTGGCGCTGGCGGCCGCCGCCGAGGGCGGGGTGCTGATCGTCATCGGGACCGCGGTCGGGACCGGACTGGGTGTCGCCCTCGTCCACCTGATGGCGCCGCTGGTCGTGCTCACCCCCTCCGCCGGGCGGCCGTTCCCGCCCGTACAGGTGGACATGCCGTTCTGGCAGACCCTGCTGACGGCCGCCGCAGTGGCCGCCGTTCCCCTGCTGTCGGCCGCGCTCAGCGGCCCCCGGGGCCGCGACATCGCCGCCCGGCTGCGCCCCGTGGAGGAGATGTGACCACCCTGCCGCCCTCCGCCACACCGCCGCAGGCCGCCACCCCACCACCACCGGCCGCCGCCACCCCGCCGCCCGGGCCCCGGCCCGCGCCGTGGGTCAGGACCCGGTTGCGCGCGGCTCCGCTGGGCACCCTGCTCGCCGCCGCACTGGCGTTCGTCGCCGTCCTGCTGGCCGCCGCGCTGCCGCGGGCCCAGGACCGGGGAGCCGACCGGGCCCTGAGGTCCTTCCTCGACCGCAGCGGGCCGACCAACACCAGCCTGCGGGTGACCGCGCCGGCCGCGGTGTCCGGGGAGAGCCCCCAGACTCTGGACGCGACGCTGAACAGCCTGCTCGCCCGTACCGGCGACACGTTCCGCGTCGACCCGGCCACGGTGGTCCACGGCACGCGGACCACCAAGCGGCAGCCGCTGCTGAATCCGGAACTGTCCCGGCCCTCCGGGCTCCCGCCCAGCATGTCCCTGCTGTACGTCCGCCAGGCGGAGGCCCACGTGAAGCTGGTGGAGGGGCGCTGGCCGAGCAGCGCCCCTGCCGGCAGCGCGTCTGCCGGAGGCACGGCCCCGGGTACCCCCCAGGGCGCCCCAGCGGAGCCGGCGCCCCTGCAGGTCGCCCTCTCACAACGCGCCGCCGAGACGCTCGGCGCCCGACTCGGGTCCGTCCTGAAGAGCAAGCCCCTGTTCGACGGCACGCCGTCCGTGGAGGTCGTCGGTCTCTACGCGGTCCCCGACGAGACCGAGGACTTCTGGGTGGACCTGGACTGCATCACCCGGGCCTGCGCGCGCTACGTCGGCGAGAACCTCGCCTGGGACGTCGACGCCCTGATCGGGGGCGGGGACCTGGAGCGGATCGACACCTGGGACCGCACCGCCGAGGACTTCTGGCGGCTGCCGGTGGACGTCGGCGGCCTGCGGGCCGACCGGCTCGACGCCACGAGGGAGGAGATCGCCTCGTACGTCGCCGGGCCCACCGCCGCCACCCTCGCCCGGGAGACCAACCGCCAGCGGCTGCGGACCACGTCGTGGCTGCCCGAGCTGTTCGAGCAGGCCCATGCCCGCAGGCAGGCCGCGGCGCCGCTCACCGCGATCGGCCCCGCCGGAGTCGGCGGGGTCGCCTTCGTCGTCCTGTGCCTGGCCGGCGCGCTCGCCGGGGACCGCCGGGACGCCGAGCTGCGGCTGCTGCTGGCGCGGGGCGGCTCGCGCGCGGGCATAGTCGGCCGGCTCCTCGGGGAGGGCGCCGTCACGGTGCTCCCGGCGGCCGCGGCCGCCACCGCGCTCGCCGTGCTGCTGTTGCCCACACCCCGGCTCGCACCCGCGCTGCTGTGGGCCGCTGCCGTCGCGCTGCTCGTGCTGCTGGCGTTCCCGGTCCGGGCCGCCGTGCTGCTGTCCCCGCCCCGCCCGGCCGCGCGGTGGCGCAGGCCCGTGGCCGAACTGGTCGTCCTCACCGCCACGGGCGCCGCCGTACTGGAGGTCCGCCGCCGCGGGGTCGCCCCGGCCGGCAGCGACCCGGACCCACTGCTGATCGCGGCTCCGCTGATGCTCGCACTGTGCGGGGGGCTGCTGCTGGCCCGCCTTCAGCCGGTGCTGACCGGCTGGCTCGCGCGGGCGGCCGGCCGCAGCTCCGGGCTCGTCGGGTTCCTCGGGCTGGCGCGGGCCGCCCGCGGCTCGGGGGCGAGGGGGACGTACACCCGCGGCCGGAGCGGACCCTCCGTCCTGCCGACGGTCGCGCTGCTCCTCGCCATCACCACCGGTGGGTTCGGGGCTGCCGTCCTGCAGTCGGTGGATGCGAACAGGCTGACGGTCGCCCGGCTGACGGTCGGCGGTGACGCGGCGATCTCCGCGTCCGGGAAGTCGCCGCTCCCGGACGGGCTCGCGCAGGCCGCGGGCGATCTGCCGGGCGTACGGACGTCCGTGCCGCTGTGGATCGACCACGACTCCTCCATCATCGGCACCGATCAGGGCTCCACCCAGGTCACCGTGATCGTCGCCGAGCCGGCCGCATACGCGGAGCTGTCCCGTGTCCTCGGTTGCGGCCCCTTCGACCCCGCCCTGCTGACCGGAGGCGGCGCGCAGTCCGGCGACGCCCCGGTCCCCGCGCTCTTCAGCACCGGCCTGGCACAGAAGGCCGCGCCGGGCTCGTACGTGGTGCGGCCCGGCGACGGCGGAGAGGTGCGGGCCCGGGTCACCGGCGTCATCGACTGCACCCCGGCCCTGCCGGCTCCCGGCGCGGCGACCGTCGTCCTGCCGGCGGGCCCCGCGACGGCCCTCATCGGCGGCACCGACCATCCGAACCGCTGGTTCGGCCTCGGTTCCGTCGACGGGGACCGGCTGCGCGCCCTGGTCCGGGCCGCACTCCCCGCGCCGGCTGCGCCGCCCGCAACGGCACCTGCACCGGCCGAGGGGCAGGATCCGGCTTCCGGGGCGAACCCGGTCGACGAGGTGTATCCCGTGAGCACCAGCGCCGAGGCCGTCGCCGATCTCGGCGCCGATCCGCTGCAGCGATCGGCGGAGCGCCTCTTCTGGGCCTCCGTGGCCGGAGCGGCCGGCTTCGCGCTGCTGGCCGTCCTGCTGACGCTGATGCGGACCGTCCCCGAACGCGCGGCGCTGCTGGCCCGGCTGCGGACCATGGGGTTGCGGCGCCGGCAGGGTGTGGCGCTGATCCTCGCCGAGACCCTGCCGCAGACCCTGGCCGCTGCGCTGGGCGGTGCCCTGGTGGCGACGGCCGCCGTGGCGCTGCTGGGTCCGGCGATGGACCTGTCCACCCTCGTCGGCGCGAGCGTGCCGACCGGTGTACGGCTCACGACGTGGCCCGTACTGACCCAGGCCGTGGGCCTGGCCGCCCTGGTCGCCGCGGCCGTACTCGCCGAGGCGGCGACATCCGGGCGACGGCAGATCACCACCGAGTTGAGAGCGGGAGACCAGCGTTGAACAGCGATCAGCCGACGTACGAGGAGCTGCGCCGCCGGGCGACGGCCGCCGCGGAGCCCCGCACCCCGGCGGCGGACGCCGCGATCGCCTGCGACCGCCTGGTCCGGATCTTCAGCACGGACGGCGTCGAGGTGCAGGCCCTTCAGGGGCTGGAACTGACGGTCACCCAGGGCGATCTGGTGGCCCTCGTAGGAGCCTCGGGCAGCGGCAAGTCCACCCTCCTGAACATTCTGGCGGGCCTGGACGTCCCGTCGGCGGGCAGTGCGTCGGTCGCAGGCTACGACCTGCTGGAACTGTCGGCGCGGGACCGGCTGCGCTACCGGCGGGAAGCGGTCGGGTTCGTCTTCCAGCAGACGGCCCGCAACCTGCTGCCGTTCCTGACGGCCGCCCAGAACGTCGCCCTGCCGATGCAGTTGAAGGGGGGCGGCTTCCGCCGCGGCGCGGGCGCACGCCGCTCCGCCCGCGTCGCGGAGATCCTGGACGCCCTCGGGATCGGTGATCTGGCGCACCGGCGTCCGGCGGAACTGTCCGGTGGTCAGCAGCAGCGCGTCGCGATCGCCGTGGCGATGGCGAACGACCCCAGGGTGCTGCTGGCCGACGAACCCACGGGCGAGCTGGACTCCGAGACGGCCGCGGCGGTCTTCGAGACCTTCCGCACCGTGAACAAGGAGCTCGGCGTGACGGTGGTCATCGTGACGCACGACCCCATGGTGGCCGGCGAGGTCCGCCGCACGGTGGCGATCCGCGACGGCCGCACCAGCAGCGAGGTCCTGCGCCGCCTGGTCACCGACGAGCACGGCGAGGAATCGATCAGCGAACGCGAGTACGTCGTCCTGGACCGCTCCGGCCGCGTCCAGCTCCCCCCGAAGTTCCTGGAGGCCCTCGGCATGGAGCACCGCGTGGCGGTCGACCTGGCCCCGGACCGCATCGAACTGCGCCCGGACCGGAGCTGAGCCGCCGGTCCGGGACCCGCGCGGCGCGGGTGCGGCCTGTGCTCGGGCGGTGGTTGACTACGGCGCATGGACCTCGCGCCGCGCTCTTCCCGCATGGACCTACTGACGGGCTGTCCCGGTCGGGCAGGCCGCCGGTGTTCCCCCGTACGGCGGGACGGCCTGTCGTGAACGCCGGGGGGATGACGTCGGAGCCCGGGCCCGCCTCGGCGGCCCGGCAGCCGCCGCCCTTCGACCCCGAACTGGCCGTGGCACTGGATGCCTTGGGGGACGAGGCGCGGGCGCCGTTCACCCCGGAGAACCTCGTGGCCCGGCTGGAGAAGGATGCCGCCGCCCGGCCCAGGCCCTCGGTCGGGGACCTCCGGGCCGACGGCCGCTTCGAGGTGGACGAACTGCGGGTGCCGGGAGCACCCGGCGATCCGGACGTCACGCTCGTGAGCGCACGGCCCGCAGGGCTCACCGGCACCCTGCCGCTGCTGTACTACATGCACGGCGGCGGCATGATCATGGGCGATGCCTGGTCCGTGCTACCGCAGGCGCTTCGCGAATGGGCTCTCCCGCTGGAGCTGGCCGTCGTCTCCGTCGAGTACCGGCTGGCACCCCGGGTGCAGTACCCCGGACCGGTGGAGGACTGTTACGCCGGGCTCGTCCGGGTGGCCGAGCAAGCGGACGAGCTGGGCATCGACGCGGACCGGATCATCATCGGCGGAAAGAGCGCCGGCGGCGGGCTGGCCGCGGCGCTCGCCCTGCTGACCCGCGACCGGGGCGGGCCCGCACCGATCGGGCAGCTGCTCCTGTGCCCGATGCTCGACGACCGCA
Organism: Streptomyces sp. NPDC054849; assembly: GCF_053610945.1. NCBI lineage: Bacteria > Bacillati > Actinomycetota > Actinomycetes > Kitasatosporales > Streptomycetaceae > Streptomyces > Streptomyces sp. NPDC054849. The sequence continues at coordinate 9,597 of NZ_JBSGZI010000048.1, read as the reverse complement.
ACGCCACCTTCTCCAGCCACCAGATGGCGGGCTGCGGCATCTGGGACCGGACCTCCAACGCCACCGCGTGGCGGGCGCTGCTGGGCGACCGGTACGGCGCCGCGGATTTGCCGCCCTACGCCGCCCCCGCCCGCGCGACGGACCTGTCGCGGCTGCCCCCGGCCTACATCGAGGTCGGGTCGGCGGAGACCTTCCGGGACGAGGACGTGGCCTACGCCAACGCGATCTGGCAGGCCGGCGGCCAAGCCGAACTCCACGTATGGCCCGGTGCCTTCCACGGCTTCGACACCTTCGCACCGGACGCGGCTCTCAGTCAGGACGCCCGCAGCGCCCGCTTCCGGTGGCTTCAGCGCGTCCTCGGACGGTCGGACGGGAGCAGCGGACCCGCGTGTTGAGCACATGAGGGCGACAGCAGCGCGTCAGGGGGAGTCGCAGCCGCCCGGGCCGCTCCGCCGGGGCCCGCAAGCTCACGGCGCGGCCGCCGACGCGTCTGCAGCCGCCTGAGCGGACCCCGGCTGCGCCGGGAGGTAGCCGCGGGCGTGGATCAGGCGGGTGGTGAGTTCGGTGAAGGCCCGGGACGCGGCGCTCTCGTAGGCGCTCTCACGGCGGAGCAGGGTGACCGTGCGGGACGGGAGGGCGGGGTCGAGCCGGACGGGGCGCAGGTACGGGTGATCGTGGGTGACGGCTTCGGGCAGGACGGTGGCCAGGGAGGTGCGCCGGACGATCTCCGTGAGCGCCTGGACGGAGTGGGCCTCGACCGCGATGTCCGGCCGGACGCCGTGGGCGGCGAGGTAGGCGTCGACGTGCCCGCGGGTGGCGAAGTCCCCGCTGAGCAGGGCCAGTCGGCGCGTCGCCAGGTCACGTACGGGCAGGGGACCCGGGTCCGTACCTGAATCCGGATCCGCGTCGGCGGCGGTGACCAGGCCGAGCGTCTCGGTGAACAGGGCGGTCGCCTCGATACCGGGCAGGTGCGGCCCCTGGAAGGCGAGGCCGAGGTCGTGTTCGTCGGCGAGCAGGCCGGCTTCGATACGGTCCTGAGGCATCTCCCGGACCTCGACGCTGATGCCGGGGTGGGCGGCGTGCAGCGCGGCGACGAGCGGACCGACGAGGTACGCGGTGAAGGTGGGGGTCAGCCCGAGGCGCAGGTGGCCGCGCGAGAGGTCGGCCAGGTCCATGACGGCCCGCTCGGCGGTCGCGAGGTCCCGTAGGACGCCGCGTGCGTAGGGGACGTACGTCGCGCCGGCGTCCGTCAGCCGTACGGCGCGCCCGGACCGGTCCAACAGCTGGACGCCGACGCTGCGTTCGAGCTGCTTCACCTGCTGGGACAGGGTGGGCTGGGAGATGCGCAGCTCTTCGGCGGCGCGGGTGAAGCTGCCGTGTTCGGCGACGGCGATCAGGTAGCGCAGGTGACGCAGTTCCACGGCCATGGGGACCACTATAGATGTGATCGATAGGAGCCATGGATATTGCGTCTTGGACACAATACCCACAGGTCAGGCAGGGTGAGTCAGGCCAAGCCCGACAGGGCGCATCCCAACAGAGGGAGTGACCGTGCAGCAGGCCCCCACGATCTGGCGGACGGCCTCGCGCGCTTCCAGCGCGAGGTGTTCCCGGCCAAAACCCGGCTCTTCGCCCGTCTCGCCGAGACTCACCGGCCGACGACCTTGTTCATCGGCTGCTCGGACGCCCGAGTGGTGCCGGAGCTGATCACCCAGAGCGAGCCGGGCGAGCTGTTCGTCGTCCGCACCGCCGGGAACCTCGTCCCCGCCCACGCGGCGGGCCCGGACGGGGTCGCGGCCAGCATCGAGTACGCCGTCGCCGTCCTCGGTGTCACCGGCATCGTCGTGTGCGGGCACTCCGCCTGCGGGGCGATGACCGCCCTGGCCGAGGGCCGGGACCTGAGTGGCGCCTCCTCGGTGGCGGGCTGGCTGCGGCAGGCGGACGCCTCGGTGGCCCGTACCGCGGACGCGGGAGCGGGCCCGGACCGGCTGTCCGCGCTCATCCGCGAGAACGTACGCGCCCAGCTCGCGAACCTGGCCACCCACCCGTCGGTCGCCCGCGCGCAGGCCGCGGGGACCCTCACCCTGCGCGGCTGGGTCTACGACATCCGCTCCGGCGCAGTCGCGGAGCTCGGCCCCGACGCGAGCCGCCCGGCCGCCGCCCCAGCCTGATCACGCCCCGCTCTCCCTTCCCTCCCTCCCCGTCCCCCTCCCCCTCATCCACTCCCCCGAAGGGCACGTCTCATGACGCACGCACAGCTCGACCCCTCCGCCCGCCAGGCCCTGGCCGCCGCCGTCGTCGACGCCAAGACCCGCAAGGACCTCACCTGGCAGCAACTCGCCGACACCACCGGCCTGTCGGTCGCCTTCGTCACCGCCGCCCTGCTCGGCCAGCACGCCCTGCCGCAGACGGCGGCGCAGGCGGTCGGCGAGCTGCTGGACCTCGACGGGGACGCGGTGCTGCTCCTGCAGACGATCCCGGCCCGCGGCTCCCACCAGGGTGGCATGCCGGCCGACCCGACGCTCTACCGCTTCCACGAGATGCTTCAGGTGTACGGGACCACCCTGAAGGCACTGGTCCACGAACAGTTCGGCGACGGCATCATCAGCGCGATCAATTTCAGGCTGGACGTCAAGAAGGTTGCCGACCCCGAGGGCGGAGAGCGCGCCGTCATCACCCTCGACGGCAAGTACCTTCCGACGCGGCCTTTCTGACATCACAAGAGCCTCCGGCCCGGTCGGGCAGGAGGCTCTGTGTCGTACGGTTCGGTGCCCACGGTGACGGCCGCTCGGCCGGCGCGCGCCAGTACAACGGCGGATCCGCGGATCCGGGTGGAACAAGCCGGGGCCCCGTGGGCACTCGCGCAGGCGTCGGAGGCCCCGGCTCGCAAAGGGGCTGCGTCAGCTGCCGGCGGAGAGGTTGCCCGACAGGACCGGGATGTTCTCCAGGATGTGCGAAAGCGGCTCGTCGCCCTTGGCCTGGGTGGAGTTCTCGGTGCACTGCTGGTTCTGCGGGTTGGACAGGACGTTGACGTCCTGGACCCCGATGTTGGCGAGGACCGCGAACAGGGACTGGGCGTTGACCTTGGCGGGCAGGCCGATGCAGGGCTTGTTCAGCGTGCCCTGGACCAGGCCGAGCTGCGGGCTCAGGTCGCCGTGGGTCTTCTGGTTGCCGTAGATCTGCTGCGCACCATTGCCGTTGACGGTGTTGACCCCGTTGTCGTTGCCGATGGCCATGGCCGGGGCGGCCATGGCGGCGCCCGCGCCTACGATCGAGGCGGTGACGGCGGCGGTGGCCATGATCTTCTTGAACATCGTGATCCTTCTGTCGCACGAGTGCATGGTGATGAGCGTCCTGATCAACGTCCGGGGCGACGGCAGGTTCCGCTGCTTCACCCGATCAGCCCCTCTTGCACGTCCCGTCCGCGCACCGCCACGCTCAGCTCGACGACGTAGTGCTCCTCCACCCATCCGTCCGCGAACCGGCCCATGAGGAGGGCGCGTTCGTCGGCGAGGAAGGCGTCCGTGCCGGGCTCGCCGACGAGGAAGAGGGAGTGCGTGGACAGCTTGGCCAGATGTGTGTCGACCGGGACGCGGCGCGACCACGGGAGGCGGCGCACGGTGAAGCGCAGCCCTTCCTGCGAGCGGGCCCGCTCGTTGACGTACCAGCCCGGCCCGAACCGCTCCTCGATGCGCTGGTGCTGATCCGCGATCCATCCGACGATGACGTCCGGGTCGTTCTGCCAGACGGCCAGCGCCCCACCGGGGCGCAGAACCCGCAGTGCCTCGGGGACGGCACGGGCCGGGTCGGTCCAGTGCCAGGACTGCGCGTACGTCAGCAGGTCCAGGCAACCCGACGCCAGCGGCAGCCGGTTGCCGTCCGCGCGGACGAGCGGGGTCCGGGGACTGCGGCGCCGGAACTCCGCGGCCATGCCCTCACCCGGCTCCACTCCGACCACGCGCGCGCCGCGCGCCTCCAGCAGGGCGGTGGCGATTCCCGTGCCCGCCCCGACATCGGCGACACGTGCACCGACCAGCGAAAAGCCGGCCAGTTCGGTCAGCGTGTCGAAGAGCGCGGGAGGGTACGAGGGACGGTGGGCCGCGTAGCGTGCGGCGGCGGAGCTGAAGGAACGAGCACGGGATTCGTTCGTCATGGCGTCCATGATGCCGGTGTCCCGGATCGGCGCGGAGGGACAGTCGCACATGCGGGCCGCACGGTATGTCACGGAACTGGTCGGGGCGTTGGAACGGTACGCGGAGCGGCCGGCGCTCGGGGCCGGCCCGGTCGTCATGGGGTTCCGGGAGGTACTGGACGAAGCCTGCCGGCTGGCCGGGGTCCTCGCCGAGGAGGGGATCGGGCCCGGCTCGGGGCTGGCCTGTGTGACGGGCGCGAATCGGCCGGAAGTGCTGCTGGTACGGATCGCCGCGCATCTTCAGGGCGCCCGGCTGACCCAGGTGCTCGCCGGACCGGCCCTGCACGGGCTGGACTTCATCCTGCGGGACTGCCGGCCGGATCTGGTCGTGCACGATGTGCCGGTGCCCGGCACCGGGGCGCCCCGGCTCGGTTTGGACGAACTGGTCCGGCGGGCCGCCCACGTCGAGGCGACGGAGGTGTCCGTACGGGCGCGGGAGGACGACGTGGCGCGGGTGACGTACACGGGCGGAACCACCGGACTGCCCAAGGGGGTGGCCTCCACCTTCGGCGCGATGGCCGCGCGGAACGCCGTACGGCCGGCGGGCTGGGCTCAGGCGGTCCACCTGTCGGTCACCTCGCTGGCGCAGCGGTCCGGCGGGCGATGCCTGGAGCAGTGGCGGGCCGGGGGGCGGGTGGAGATCCTCGAGCCTTTCGGGCCACGGGAGTTCGCGGCCGCCTGCCTGCGCCTGGGCCCGGTGTCCACGTACTTGACGACTTCGATGGTGTACCGGCTGCTGGACGATCCGGTCACCGCATACGGTGTGCCGGGGCTGGAGGTGGTGTCGTACGGCGATTCGCCCGTCCACCCGGAACGGCTGCGGGAGGCGGTGACCCGCTGGGGCGGCCGGTGGCGGCAGGGCTACGGCATGAACGAGGCCGCGGTGATCTGTCGGCTCTCCCCAGCCGACCACGATGCGGCCGTGGCCGGCCGGCCGGAGCTGCTGGCGTCGGTCGGGCGGCCCGTCGCGGGGGTGCAGGTCGAGGTGCGCGACGCGCAGGGCGCGGTGGTGGCGCCCGGACGCACGGGCGAGGTGTGGATGCGGTCGGAGGCGATGATGACCGGGTACTGGGGCCGGCCCGGGCTGACGGCCGAGGTGCTGCGGGACGGCTGGCTGCGGACGGGGGACCTCGGGCACTTCGACGAGGGCGGCCATCTGTATCTCGACGACCGGGTCAAGGACGTGGTCATGGTCGACGGTGACAACGTGTACTGCGTACCGGTCGAGGCGGCGCTCACCCGGCATCCCGCCGTGGCGCAGGCCGTTGTCGTGGGCCGGCACAGCGACCTGACGGGCGAGGAGGTGTGCGCCTTCCTGGTACCGGCGGCGGGGTGTACGCCCGGCGCGGACGTGGCCGGTGAGGCCTGCGACCTGGTGGAGAAGGAGCTGGCCCGGGCGCACCGGCCGACCGCGGTGTTCTGGGAGCGGACGATCCCTCTGACCGCGCGGGGCAAGCCGGACAAGCGGCGGCTGCGGGAACGGGCTGCGGGCGGGGGCGCCGGGGACGTGTAGGTGGACGGGGGCCAAGGGGCCGGGGCTCGGAGCCGCGGAGCCTTTGCCATGGGGGCGGCGGCCGTGCTCGCGGCCGTGTTCGCGCCGAGCGCGGCCAGGTTGTCCAGCAGAGCGACGTGGCCGAGGTCGTCCAGGCCGATCGCGCTGTGGGCGAAGAAGGTCAACTCGATCCGGTAGGGGCGGTCCTTGGCCCGCAGGGTGCCGGCCGCTCCGCTGCGCGGGTGCGCGAAGGGCGTGGCCTCGTGGGCGAGCAGGATCCGGTTGGCTTCCTCGAACTGCGCGGTCGTCAGCAGCACCTCACCCCGCAACTCGACGTCAAAATCGGCTTGGTGAGTACCGGCGGCAGACCGAGGACGGCGTCGGCGGCGTGGGTGATGTCCTCGCCGGCCAAGCCGTCGCCACGGGTGAGGACCTGAACGAGCCGACCACCCCGGTACCGGGCGGCCACCGCGAGGCCGTCGAGCTTCGGCTCCACACACCACCCGGCCACAGGGTGCCCGAGACGCCGTTCCAGCCCTGCGGCCCACTCGGCGAGCTCGTCGGCGTCGAAGACGTTGTCGAGGGAGAGCATCGGCACCGAGTGCGGGACGTCACCCTGCACGACCCCGCCTGCCACCTTCCCGGTCGGCGACTCGGCAAGCACCTCGTCCGGATGGGCCTCCTCGTAGGCCGCGATGGCGCGCAGCAGCCCGTCGTACTCGTCGTCACCGAGCGGGGTGGTGACGTCGCCGTAGTAGGCGGCCGAAGCCGCCACGGCGGTGGTCACGGCCTCCACGCAGGCGGCGGGATAGAGCAGGGGACTGTTTCCGGTCATGGAAGTCATCATCCTGCCCCGCACTGACAACGCCACCGCCCGACCCCGCCTGCCGCGGCAGGCAACCGAGCCGCCCTGCGGCACAGGGCGGAAACGGCAACGGCCTGCGCACGCATCGCCGATTGGACCGGACGCGCCGGCGACCCGGCCAAGGCGGTGCCCTGCTGGAACCGGTGCTCTCCGACCGCCTGCGCGTGATGGGCCCGGAGCCCCCGCATGGACCTGGCCCGTTGGCGTACGGCGGTCGGCGAACCGGCCCGCGCGGCGACCGAACTCACCGAGTTGCTGGCCGACGAGGAGGAACTCCTCGGCCCGAACCACCCTGCCCTCCCGGCCACCCGCGCGGCGCCTTGGACGCGGTCCCGCAGGACACCACCTGACCTGCGGGGCAGCCGCGCCGCGCCCGGTCAGAGGGTGTCGAACGAGTCGCGCGCGGTGAAGTGGTAGAGCCCGACCCTCGGCTTGGCGACGGTACCCGTGGTGGCGAGCGGCAGGCTGACGCCGTCGGCGTTCGGCATGTGGCTCGGGTCGGCCAGGATGTTGATCTCGTCGGCCACGGGACCGCCGCCGCCCGACGGGTTGAGGTCCACCGCCGCGTACGTGGTCGCCCCGGGCCGCACGGGGTGCGCCGGCGCGCCGCCCAGACCCTCGGGCGGCGTGGCCTGGATGCCGAGGGCGGTGCCCTTGGCGCTGAAGCCGACGGCGGGGTGGAAGTCGAGGCCGCACGTGGTGGAACCGTTGTTGGTCACCGTGACGACCCGGACGGTCGCCGGGAAGCCCTGCGGCGAGGTGACCTTGACGGTGAGGTTCCTGGCGGAACAGGGGTGGGTGTAAGCGTAGGCGTCCTCGGTGGTCGCGTCGGCGCCGCCGGTCGACTTCCCCTTGCCGTCGGGGCCCGTCGGCGTCGGGCCGGCGGCGCCCGCCGGATCGCCGGTGCCGCTCGGACCGGCTGCCGTCGGAGTCGCCGACGCCGTACCGGAAGCGGCCGGCGTGCCGGAAGCGGCCGGCGTGCCCGTGCCGGCCGTCGGCGCCTTGAGCTCCCCGTCCGTGCCGCTGCTCCCGTCGCCCCCGCAGCCGGTCAGTGCCAGGACGAACCCGACGGCGGTGGCAAGGGCCGCAGCACGGCTCCGGTGGATGGGCATGGTGGAACTCCCCGTCTCGTACGTTCGGACGGACGCCGCCCGAACGGCAAACAATATGATCTACGCGGTCCGGTGAGCGGGGAGCGACACCTACACCCGGCGCCCCCGGGCGACCGACGGCCCACCGAACCGACCGCAGGACCAATTCCCGGACCGACAGTCGGACCAATCACCGTACCGACCGCGGCACACCCACCGGGCAAAGCGTTTTCGACCGAAGCCCCGTGGGTCGGTCGGCATCTGGTCTCGATGCTGCGCAGCCACTCCGTCAATCTCGACAGCTCGCCCCGGGTCCCCAACGACAATGTGCTCCACCTCGCCGGCGCCCGCCGCACCCGCCGGACGCAGCGATGAGCAGCGGCACGCGCGTCGGCCTGTGCCGACCGACCGGCGTGACTGTACCTCGACCGGCGGCAGGGCGGACACGGACACCGAGCCCCGGCAACAACTCCCACTGAGGGTTTCGGATTCGACCCGGTTGTACCGGAGGGGGTCGTAGGCCCAGCCCAGGCGCCGGATGCCGTTGTCCGGTGAAGCGACCTGGCACGATCCCCTGATCGGGCCTGGGCAAGGCTCGGTGGGTGGTACAGCACGCCTTCGCCTGGGTCCACCTGCGTACGACGCAGTGATGAAAGCAGCGGTGGTCAGTCCGGCAGGTCCTTGCCCCGCCCGGAATCCGGCGACGTGCCGGCCGTGCCCGGGGCGGGGGGATCATCGCGGGGCCACAGGCCGAGCACGTCGAGTAGCTGCACAAGGTCGGCACGATCGATGGCGCGGTCGGCGATCGCGCGTCGCGCGGCGTCCCGGTCCACGCGCCCCGCTGGGGCCAGCAGTGTCGATACCTCCGTCGAGGAGAAGGGATCTTTCATGGCGTGATGCCACCACAGGCGGGCATCACTGGCAGGGTGTACTGCTCCAACCGGCCTTGACCCGGCTCCGCAGGCAGGAGACGGCGGGCGTTGATGGTTCTGCAGTCCCTGTGCCCCGTGAGTTCCTGTGCCCCGTGCTTCTGTGTCGCCGCCATTCCCGGCCCCTGTTCCCGTGTTTCCATGGGCAGGGTTACCGCCGGTCTCCTCGACGCCACCCCCGCCTGGGGCGCCGACGGGACGGCAGTAAGAGAAGGCTCTGCGTCCATCCCCGGGCCCGGCCAGGGCTTCATCGGCGGGCCGGACCACAGGTGCGTCACGTACGGCCAGCAGCCCGCTCCACCCGCCCGCGATGCGAGCCACGTGGCGATCTACAGGCTTCACCGGCTGCGCTTCCGCAATCGGGGCACGCCACGGCCGGCACGGTCGGGGAGCCCGGGGACAATGCACTCACACGTCGCCTCTGAACCTGGGCTGCGCGCGCATCGAGAATGGGCTGCACACGCTCGTCATGAGGGGACGGTCGGACCCGCTTTCGGCCAGACCTGTCATCGTTCACGCAGTCCTTCCCCGCGACAGCGAAGCAGCGCGGGCACGGCTCGTTCATCCAGAAGCGGCGAACTACCTGACCATGCCGTGGCACGGACTTCTTCGGAGCGGTGCCACTGCCAGGCCGTGGCGGCGTCGGCACCGCAGGCGCAGACCCGTCCGGGTTCTCAAGACCCGCGCGGACCTTACATTGAGAGATCTTGCTCAATGATGGTGACGTAGGGCACTGACAATGCCCGCGGTGGTGGAGGTGAGCGTGACGACGCCCCGCTGCAGCTGAGGGCCGCCTGCGGGGCGTCGAGGGATGGAGCCGCTCAGACCGGGCGGATGTTCTCCGCCTGCGGGCCCTTCTGGCCCTGCGTGACGTCGAACTCGACCTTCTGGCCCTCCTGCAGCTCGCGGAAGCCCTGGGCGGCGATGTTCGAATAGTGGGCGAAGACGTCAGGGCCGCCGCCGTCCTGCTCGATGAAACCGAAGCCCTTCTCGGCGTTGAACCACTTCACGGTGCCTGTAGCCATGCT
>NZ_JBSGZI010000047.1:53506-54338 GCF_053610945.1 Streptomyces sp. NPDC054849 | reverse complement strand
GTCCGCCGGTCCCCTCATCTCGACCGGAGCACCCGACGATGCGCATACGAATCGCTCTCTCGGCCGCCTTGGCCGCATTCGGCCTCATGTTCCTGATCCCCGCCGCGGCCCACGCCCACGGCGACACCTTGAAGGTGGTGGTGACCGGGCAGCGGGAGGGCCGTGTCACCGCCGCCATCACCTGGGAGAACGACGGGGACGCCGTCGACGAGACCGTCGCCGCCACGGTGAACGCGGTCAGCGGCGACGGCACCCGCACCATGGGGCCCTGGCGCCTGGTCCGCGATCCTGCCGCGGCACCGACCGGCTGGACCACGGCGGAGGCCCTGCCGCCGGGTAACTGGAAGGTCAGCGTCGACGTCGGGTTCCCGGCCCTCGGACACGGCGAACTCGAAGTCGGCGTACCCGTGGTGGACCCGGCCCCGGGTACCGGTACGGGTACCGGTACCCCGGTCGCTTCCGCCCCCGCTCCCGTCGCGCCGTCCGCCGCGTCGTCGTCCTCCGCCGCGGCCGCGTCCGCCACGGCTTCGTCCCCTGCCCGGCAGCCCGCCGAGCCTGAGGGGTACGCCGTCTGGTGGACGACGGCAGGTGTGGCGGTGACCGCCTTGGCCGGAGCAGCCGTGGGTCTCCTGCTTCGCCGCCGACGGGTGCGCCTCGGACGGCTCAGGTAGCAGGAGGCAGGGGGCAGGGGTGACGGGCGAGGGGCAGCCGGCGCGGGGAGGGCCGACGGCCCGATCGGTGCGGCCCCGGGCGGGGGGTACGCCCGTGCGGCCCCGGCCCCCGCCGCCCCCGCCCCGCCCGACACCACCCCCCCCCCCCGCATCATCAACAC
>NZ_JBSGZI010000047.1:0-53496 GCF_053610945.1 Streptomyces sp. NPDC054849 | reverse complement strand
GGGCCCGCCGGCGCGGGGCGCGCCGCCGGCCCGCTGGGGGCGGGCGGGGCCGGGAGTTACGCCGTGGCGTCCCGGCCCGCGGCCGCAACGGCCTCGACGAAACGCTCCAGCCCCCGCGGGTTGATCCGCAGGAACAGGTTCGGCTCGATGAGTTCCAGCTCCATGACCACCGGTTCCCTGGCCCCGTTCAGTGCCAGGTCCACGCGGGCGAACAGCAGGTCTCCCGGGGACGCGGCCGCGTCCAGCGCCGCCAGCGCCGTACCGAGCTCCGCCTCGGAGGGCTCGTAGGGGGCGGCCCCCGGGTGCGCGATCCTGAAGTTGTCGATCAGCCCCGCCTCGGTCAGCAGGGGTTCCTTGCGGATCGCGTGGCTGAAGGTGCCGACGAAGAACACCAGGGCGCGTTCCCCCTCTTCCACGAGGGGCAGGTACGGCTGGACCATCACCGTGCGGCCCTGGTCCAGCAGCATCCGGGCATGGCGCAAGGCGTCCGCCCGCCGGCCGGGCTCGTAGCGTGCGGTGTCACGGGCGCCCGAGGAGACCGCGGGCTTGACCACCACGCCGTGCACCGCGTCGAAGTCGTCTTCGTCGCAGCGTCCGCCCGGTTCGACGAAACGCGTCGGCACGACGGGGACTCCGCGTTCGGCGAGCTCCAGCAGATAGCGCTTGTCGCTGTTCCAGCGCACGAGCGGGGCCGGGTTCCACAACCGGGTGACCCGGGCCGTCGCGTCGGCCCATGCCAGGAACTCGTCCAGGCGTCCGGCGTAGTCCCAGGTCGACCGGATGACGGCCAGATCGAACCCCTCCCATACGTGCGGGCCCGCATCCCAGGCCACCGGGTCCGCGGACAGGCCTGCCTCGCGCAGTGCCCCGACGATCAGCGGGAGATCCGCGTCCTCGTCGGCACCGGTGTCGCTCGTCACGACCGCGATCCTTGCAGCACCCATCCGAGTCTCCCGTCGTCACGCCTCGGGGACCGCCCCGCGCGGCCGGACCCCCGGCGCACTCTTCCACACCACCTGCGCGGCGGCCGGCGTCGTCGGCCCGCGCGCGTGGCCTGCGGTGACGGGCCTCCGAGGGCAGGGGGGCGGGAACCCGAGCGCCGGATCCTGCGTCGTACCGGGCAGCGTCGTGCTCATGACTGCGGGACGAAGAACGGGAAACGGAAAACGGGTCCGAGGCGGATGGGCAGGGCATTGGCGGAGCGGGCGAACAGCGGCGGGCGTCGCGCCGTCCGGTGGCATCGGGTCAGGGACGCGCGGGACGCCGGGAGCATGGGGGGCGCCGGGGGCGTGGGGGGCCGGTCGCGCTGGGCACGTGGGCGGGTTCCCGCGTCGGTCGCCGTACTGACGGCCGGCCTGCTGGCGTTCCACTCCGCCGTACCCAATACCGTGGGCCGCCTCGGCAGTTTGCTCGAGGCGTTCCTGCCCTGGCTCGGCCTGGCGATTCCGGTCCTGCTCGTCTGGGCACTCGTGCGCCGCTCGGCCACCGCGCTGGTGGCCCTGCTGCTGCCCGCAGCCGCGTGGGCGCACCTGTTCGGCGGGCTCCTCCTCCCCGCGGACCGCGGCGCACACGACATCACGGCGCTCCAGCACAACGTCAGTGACGAGAACCCCGATCCCGCGGGCACCGCGGACGCCCTGATCGAGTCCGCGCCGGATCTCATCGCCCTGGAGGAGCTGACGCCCGCCGTACTCCCGGCTTACCGGGCGGCGCTGGCAGCGGACTACCCCCATCACGCGGTCGAGGGCACCGTCGGACTCTGGTCGAAGTACCCCCTGACGGATGTCCGGCATCTGGACCTCAAACCGGCGGGGATCGGGGAGGGCTGGAGCCGTGGTCTGCGGACCGGCGTGCACACGCCACGGGGCGAGATCGCCGTGTACGTCGCCCACCTGCCCTCGGTCCGCGTCCGGTCGAGCGGCTTCGGATCGGGCCTGCGCGACGAGAGCGCGCGGCTGCTGGGCGCGGCCATCGCCGCGGAGAAGCTGGACCGGGTGGTCCTGCTGGGCGATCTCAACAGCACGGTGGACGACCGGGGGCTCGCCCCGGTCACCTCGCAGCTGCAGGCGCCCCGGCGGGGGCTCGCCTTCAGCTGGCCGGCGGCCGTTCCGGTCTCCCGGATCGACCAGATCCTGACCCGCTCGGCCACGGTCGGCGAGGTCTGGACCCTGCCGGCCACCGGCAGCGATCACCTGCCGATCGCCGCCCGCATCACGCTCGGGCCGTCATAGCCGGATCACGATCTTTCCTCGCACGTGACCCTCTCTCAGGTAGCGGATGGCATCGGGTACCTCGGCCAGCGGGTAGGTCCGGTCGACGACCGGGGTCACCGAGCCGGCCTCGATGAGTTCCGTGAGGACCTGGAGGTCGCTGTGGTGGTGCTCCATGGCGGCGACTGCACGAAGGCGGTGGCCTACGAAGGGCGACATCAGGAGGACGCCCAGCTGCCGCTCGTTGCCGCCGATCCACCGGCCGCCGCCTTCTCCGCCGACGATGACGAGGGTTCCGCGCGGGGTCAGGGCGCGGCGGAGCCTTGAGACGGGGCGGTTGCCCGCGATGTCGAGGATGAGGTCGTAGCGGCGGCTGCCGTCGGTGGGATCCGTCTGCGCGTAGTCGAGGACCTCGTCGGCGCCGATGGAGCGGACCAGGTCCGCCTTGGCGCCGCTGCAGACCCCGGTGACGTGGGCCCCGAAGGCCTTGGCCAGCTGCACGGCGAAGGTGCCCACGCCTCCGGACGCGCCGAGGACGAGGACGCGCTGCCCGCTCTCGACCCGTCCGCTGTCGCGCAGGGCCGTGAGTGCGGTGCACGCGGAGACGGGCACGGCGGCGGCCTCTGCGAAGTCGAGGTTGTGCGGCTTCGGTGCGAGCACGTCCTCCTTGGCGCACGCGTACTCGGCGAACGACCCGACGCAGCTGCCGTACACCTCGTCGCCCGGCTGGAAGCGGGTGACCTCCGGGCCGACGGCCTCCACCCGCCCCGAGACGTCCATGCCCGGCACGCGCGTCTTGGGTGCCCGCAGGCCGAATCCCATGGCGCGCAGTGCGTACGGCATGCCCGCCATCAGGTGCCAGACACCCTGGTCGATGCCGGCCGCGTGGACCCGTATGAGCACCTCGCCGCGGCCCGGCACCGGCCGGTCCGTGTCCTCGAGTCGCAGGACCGCGGGTGGTCCGTAGGTGTCCTGGACGATGGCCTTCATGCGTCGTCTCCCTCTGCCTCGGTCACGGAGTACTGGAACACTGCGTCGAGCGGTACCGCGAACACACGGGCGATCTGGAACGCCTTCTCCAGGGAGGGCGAATAGCGCCCCTGTTCGATGGCGATGACGGTCTGACGGGTCACACCGATGCGGCGGGCGAGTTCGGCCTGCGTCATCTCGCCGTTGGCGAAGCGCAGGGCCCGGATCGAGTTGGTGACCCGGGTGGGCCTCACCACGGCTGGAAGCCCAGCCGGTAGGCGACGATCTTGGCCGTGGACCCGAGCAGTGCGGACAGGACGAACGCCAGGTAGATCGCGTTGGCGATCCAGAACTGGTCCGCCTCGGCCATCGCCAGGACGAGTCCGGCCACACCGCCGATCACGACGAACGACTGTCCGGTGTACTCGCCGAAGTGGTGGATCTCGCGGTCGCGCTGGTCCTTGGTCTTCTCCTCCTCGGGCGAGAGGAGGGCCACGGTGATGTGGAGCGCGATCGAGGCGACGATCGCCGCGCCGACCGTCCACAGCAGCGCGGACACGTACGGCTCCTGGGCGAGCGGCCCGTCACCGGACCGCCCGAGTACCACGGCCAGGTACGCCGCGTAGGACGCGACCGTGACCACGATCATGATCCACGCGCGTTTCTCCTCGACTGCCACTACCACTCCCCATGTAAAGAAAACCCGACACCTGGAGTGTCAAGCAAGCAGAACACGGTGTCAAGCTTTCTTTACCTGCCCTCCCACGCGGACGTCGGCGGCGGTGCGAGGGGCCAGGGCGCGTCAGCGACCCTGCGGGGCGGGGACCTCGTCGAGGAGTTCGGGCCCGTTGTTGCGCACGTTGTTGACCGCGGTCGACACCGCCCGGACGTCCAGTCGGCCGCCCGCGGGAGCGGCGAGCAGGGCGCGCAGCTCGTGCGGGTCCTGGTGGGCGGGGTCGAGCCAGGCCTCGTAGTCGGCCGGGGCCAGGGCGAGCGGCATGCGGGGGTGGACTCGGCCGGCCGCGTCGGTGGCCTCGGTGGTGAGGATGGTGCAGGTCGCCCACCACGCCGCCGGATCGTCGTCGTCGGCGACGCCGGGGTCGCGCCAGAACTCGTACAGCCCGGCCATCGCCATCACCTCACCGTCCTCGGGGCGAATGAAGTAGGGCTGCTTGTAGGCCTTCGTGGTGCCGGAGGCGGGCACGGCCTCCCACTCGTAGAACCCGTCCGCCGGGAGCAGGCACCGGCGCTTGGCGAAGGCCCGCCGGTAGGCAGGCTTCTCGTGCACCGTCTCCACCCGCGCATTGATCATCTTCGCGCCGCCGGAAGGGCTCTTCGACCATGACGGCACCAGCCCCCAGCGGAGGGGACGCAGTCGCCGCTCCAGCACTCCGCTCTCCCGGTCGGCGCGCTCCAGCACCGCCCACACCGCATCGGTGGGGGCCACGTTCCAGCTCGGCTCCAGTCCGTACCCGGGATCCGGGGGCGTGGCCTGGAAGAGACCGGAGAGGTCATCGGGACTGCGGGTGGAGGCGTAACGGCCGCACATGCCGTCCACCCTGCCACCTGAGCGCGCTTTCCGGAGTCTGCGCCGCGAAAATGCCGGCTGCGGGGCCCGCGGCCTCGATCGAGCGGCCGGCTCATCTGAGGCGCCAGCGGCTCATCACCGAACGTGAGTGGCACATTCCGACGCAGCCCGGGTTCTTTTGCCCCGATATGATGCCTTCTGTGATCAGGCCAAGACGGTCGGGGCGTCGTCGCCCTCTCTATGGACGCCGGTGGGATGCAGCTCTGCTGTCGCCGGTGGTCGTCACCGTCGTCATCACCGCGCTGGCTGTCTCCACACCGAGGGAGTTCGCCTTCAGCCGCCTCCTGCCTGCCGCACCCGCCCTCGCTGCCGCGATGTGGCCCGTCCTCGCCACGGTCGTGCTGGGAACGTTCTGCCTGCTGGTCATGATCGGCCTGAGCTTCGCCTACACCGACCTGGGGACGCCCTACACGGCGGCTGCGATCATCGCGGTCACCTTGGCGGCCGCCTACGCGAGCCACGTCCGACTTCAACGCGAGCAGACGCTCCTACACGTCCGGCTCGTCGCCGACGCAGCCCAGAAGGTACTGCTGCGCCCGCTGCCGCGCCGCATGCAGAACGTCGAGATCGAGTCGCTGTATGTGGCGGCCCAGGAGCAGGCCCGGATCGGCGGAGACTTCTACGAGGCGATCGACACGCCGTTCGGGGTCCGGCTGCTCATCGGCGACGTGCGCGGCAAGGGTCTGTCCGCGGTAGGGGCGGCTTCAGCGGTGATCAACAGCTTCAGGGAGGCCGTGTACGACGAACCTGACCTGAGGGGCGTCGTCCATCGTCTGGAGGCCAGCATCTCCCGCCACAGCGCCGCGTTCCCCGCTCTGGACCTGCCGGAGCGCTTTGCGACGGCCCTGATCGCCGAGGTCCCGCATGGCGGAGGCCGCGTCAGCATTCTCAACTGCGGGCACCCCCCGCCGCTGCTCGTGCGCCGCGGCGAGATCCGTGTGGTGGAACCCACCGCCCCCTCTCCACCCCTCAACCTCGCATCGCTCATCGGTGAGCACTACTGCGTCGACACCCTCATCTTCGCTCCGGGCGACCAGCTGCTGCTGTACACGGACGGTGCGTCGGAGACCAGGGACCGCGACGGAGCGTTCTTCCCGCTGCCGGAGTGGATGCGTGAGCAGAGCCCGATGCCGCCCCGCGAACTGCTCGACGGGCTTCATCAGGCCCTGCTCCACTACAGCCATGGAAGGCTCGACGACGACATCGCCGTCCTCGCCGTGCGGTGCGCGAGCTCCCGGCCACAGGCGCAGCCCGCGTAGGCAGCGGTGAGCAGGGGGAACTCTCAGCCGAACGCTTGGCCATCGACCAGCGCGTTGCGGATGAACAGCTCGCGCGAGACCTCGCCCTTCACCCGGCACCGATGCGGCGAGGACCACAGCCGCTGCGAGTCGCCCCATCCCCCACGGCAGAATCAACGGCCATGGCGTGTTCGACTCCATCCACGGCCCCCGCACCACCCTCGCGTCACCCGTCGAGCGCAAGGACCGCCGTAGCCACGGAGTGCCCCTCCGCCACCGTGCCCAGGGGGAACTCCGTCCAGACGGTCTTGCCTTCCCGGGTGTAGCGGGTGCCCCAGCGTTCGGTGAGCTGGGCCACCAGGAAGAGACCGCGCCCACCCTCATCGGTGGTGCGCGCCCGCCGCAGGTGAGGAGCGGTACTGCTGCTGTCGGAGACCTCGCAGATCAGGCTGCGGTCACGGATGAGCCGCAGGGTCACCGGCGTGCCCCCGCCGTACCGGTAGGCGTTGGTGACGAGTTCGCTGACGACCAGTTCGGCGCTGAAAGCCATCTCTTCCAGGCCCCACCTGGTGAGTGTGGCCTCCGTCAGGGCCCGTGCCTGGGCGGCGGCGGTCGGCTCCGCGGGCAGTTCCCAGGCAGCCACCTGCTCCTGCGCCAACACACGGGTGCGGGCGAGGAGCAGTGCGACGTCATCCCGCGGGTGCTCCGGCAGCAGGGAGTCCTGCACCGCCGTGCAGATCTCCTCCAGCGAGCGGCTGGGCCGGGACAGCGTTTCTCGCAGCCGTGCAAGTCCTTCGTCGAGGTCGCGGCCACGGGCCACGACCAGGCCGTCCGTGTACAGCGCCAGCAGGCTTCCTTCGGCGAGTTCCAGTTCGGCGGACTCGAACGGGAGTCCGCCCAGGCCCAGCGGCGGACCCTCGGGAAGGTCGGGCAGGCTCACCGTGCCGTCGCAGGACACCACGGCGGGGGGCAGGTGGCCCGCTCGGGCCAGGGTGCAGCGCCGGGAAATGGGATCGTAGACCGCGTAGAGACACGTCGCGCCGACGATCTGCCGGCCCTGCGAGCGTCCGTCCACAGGCTCCTGTTCGTCTGCCAGGCGGTTGACCAGGTCATCCAGGTGGGAGAGGACCTCGTCCGGAGCGTAGTCGAGGCTGGCAAGGGTGTGCACGGCTGTCCGCAGGCGGCCCATGGTGGCCGCAGCGTGCAGACCGTGGCCGACGACATCGCCGACGACGAGGGCGACGCGGGCCCCGGAGAGGGGGATGACGTCGAACCAGTCGCCGCCGACTCCGGTGGCGGGATCGGCCGGCCGATAGCGGTGCGCGACTTCGACCGCACTGTGTTCGGGCAACTCCCGCGGCAGCAGGCTGCGCTGCAAGGTCAGAGCAGCCTGATGCTGCTGGGTGTAGCGGCGGGCGTTGTCGATGCACAGGGCGGCGCGCGCGGCGAATTCCTCCGCGAGCGTGACGTCGTCCTCCTCGAACGGTTCGGGCCGCTTGGCCCGCCAGAGGCTGAGCAGGCCGAGGAGCAGACCGCGGGCGGTCAGCGGTACGACGATCAGTGAGTGTGCGCCCAGGCCGAAGGCGCGCCGTGTGCGCTCCGGATCCTGGAAGTACCAGCCGGGACTGCTCTGGAGCACTGGTTCGAGGATGGGCTGCTGTTCGGCGAGGCATCTGGCCTGCGGGGTACGAGGGTCGAAGTGGAAGACCTCGCCGGCGGAGTACATCACCTCCAGTGCCTCCTCCACGACGGAGTGGACGGCCATCCTGCGGACCAGCCCGCTCCCCTCCTCGGCGGTCTCCTCCCCGCGGGCCACCGGTTCCAGCAGATCCACCGAGACGGCGTCGGCGAGCTCGGGAACGGCGACGTCGGCCAGCTCCGCCGTGGTCTGGCCGAGGTCCAGTGTCGTCCCGATGCGGGTGCTCGCCCGGTTCAGCAGGGCAAGCCGCCGCCGGGCCCGGTAGCGGTCGGTGACGTCCTCCACCAGCTGGGTGACTCCGAGGACCCCGCCGGAGGGGTCCTCCATCCGAAACGCGGACACCGACACCACCCGCTCGTGGCCGGGGTCACTTCGCAGGCGGCAGGGCTGCTCGGTGAAGATCAGGGGGGCGCCCGTCTCCAGCACCCGTCGCAGCCGGGTTTCGGTGGTCTCCACGTCCGGACCGATGAGGAAGTCGCCGATGCGCAAGCCCCGGATCTCCCCTGCGGGGAGTTGCGTGAACCGGGCCAGCGCCCGGTTGATCCGCAGGATGCTCAGATCGGGGGCGTGGACGGACAGACCGATCGGGGAGCGCCGGAACAGACCGTCCAGGACCGACCGATCCGTCTCCCACTGGAGCACCTCCTCCGCCGGGGCGACGACGAGGAACCACTCACGTGCCGAGTCTGCCCGGACGACGGCGCGGGCGCGGAAGCCCAGCTCCACCCGTCGCCCGCTGCGGTGCAGGACGGGCAGGACACCGGACCAGCCCCGGTCTCGCTCGCACGCGGCCACTGCGAGCGAAGCCGTCTCACGGTCGCGGGCATCGAAGAGGAATTCGACCGCCATTCGGCCCAGCACCTCTTGGGGCGGGTAGCCGAGGTGCTCCTGTGCGCGCTCGCTCCAGCCGACGACCCGGCCGCGCTGGTCCAGTACCGCCGAAGCCGAATTGCGCAGCGCGTATGGGTCCTCGGGCCCCTCGCCCAGGCCCGGCGCTGGTGCGTCCATCGCTACCGCCCTTCGACCTGCCGAACGGAACGCTCAGGGGTATTCCCGCAGCAACCACCCGGGTGATCGGAGACCCGAGGATTGCGCGGTCGGCTTAGGTTCAGTATCGCTGCGCCGCCGCACGTCGGCAGAGGGTCGTCCACTGCGTGGACCCCGATGGAGGAGACGCCGCGCCTACTCTGCCGAGCTGGGCGAGACCCGCCCCCGGGCCCGGCAAGCCGGGGGGCGCGCGCCGGCGGGCTGCCGCGTAACGGTGCGGGTGTCGATGCGGACCACGTGGGACAGGTGGTCTCGAAGCACCACACCCTGGCGAACCCCTCATCTCGTCAGCGGAGACCGGAGAACGCACGGCCTGGACCGCTACGCGCCCGGCGCCCGGTACTGGATTCCTTCGGCTTTGCGCAGGGCCTCCATGGTTTCATCGACTGTCAGCAGAACTGTCGTCTCGAACGAGCTGAGCGCGCCGCCTCCACTGATCGCCAGCGCAACCGCGGCCATGGAAACGTCGTCGGGGGCCTCCCACAGGTTGTAGCCGTCGTGCGTGCCGAAGGCGTACCAGAAGCCGTGGAGCTTCCCGCCGACGGACTCGATGTACGCCTGAGCGGCCTTGGCGCGGTCCTCGGGGTGGACGATGAGCCTCGCCCACGTGTCCGGTGTGTAGCTGAACCTCGATAGGTAGAGCGGCATCATGGCTCCCTTTCGTTCCAGCAAGGGATGCCCGGCGGGGCGCGAGACGCACGGGAAGCGGCCCGGATATCCCCCGAACGGCTGGGGCCGGAGACGAAGACCGGCGCGGGCACGGGCACGGGCGCGGGCACGGCCACGGCCACGGCCACGGCCGACGTCATGTCACACGGTCGGACGGGCCGGGAAGCGGCCTCGCCGGACCGGATCGTACGATGACCGCATGACCAGCACGATGCAGCCGTCGAGCCGTCGCCCCGCCGGGCGCGGCTTCGCGCTGCTGGCGCTGACGGTGCTGGCCGGTGTGCTGGCGATGCACGGCCTCGGGCCGGGACCGGCTCCCGCGAAGGCGTCGGTGGTCGCCGTTGGTCATGGCATGGCGATGGTCCATGCAGCGCCTGCCCAGCAGGTGGTGGGCCCTTGCTCGCACACCGACGGCGGAATGGGCCATGCGGACCACGCGGATGCCACGTGCGCGGCGGCCGGTGTCGGCGCCGCGTACGCACCTCCCGTCCTGACCGCGGCCCTCGACAACGGGACCGCGCCCGTGGCGCTGCCCGGCAGTGCGGCTGGGGCCCCTGAGAGCGGCCGGGCGCCGCCCGACCTCGCTCAGCTCCAACTCCTGCGGATATAGGACCACCCGCACGGCACGTCCCTGCCGGCTTGGCCGGCGAGGGATGCCGCGCTCCGGCATGTCCTCATTCCCGTATCGGCGCCCGCCCGCTCGGGCGGCGCCTCAAGGAGTCGCACCACCATGAACAAGAACCTCATCCGCCGGACCGCTCTCGTCTTCGCTGCGGGCGCCGCCTCGCTCGCGCTCGCCGCGTGCGGGTCGAGCGACGACACCTCCGCAGGGCACGGCGGCCACAACGCGCCGGCCTCGGTCTCCCCGTCCGCTCCGGCCGGCCAGGGGCAGCACAACACCGCCGACGTCGCGTTCGCCAAGGGGATGATCCCCCACCACCGCCAGGCCGTGGAGATGGCCGGCCTCGCGCCCACCAGGGCCGAGTCCCCCGAGGTCAAGCAGCTCGCCGACGAGATCAAGAAGGCCCAGGACCCGGAGATCAAGACCCTTTCGGGCTGGCTGACCTCCTGGAGTGAGCAGGTTCCCACCGAGGGCGCCACGGACCACTCCGCGCACGGCATGGCCGGGATGATGACGGCCGAGGAGATGGACAAGCTGAAGAACTCCTCGGGCAAGGCGTTCGACACCGCCTTCATGGAGATGATGATCAAGCACCATGAGGGCGCCGTGTCGATGGCCAAGACGGAGAAGGCCGAAGGCTCTTTCCCTGACGCCAAGGCCATGGCGGACGCGATCATCACCTCGCAGACCGCCGAGATCACCAGGATGAACGGCCTGCTCGGCAGGAGCTGACCCTCCGCGATGCAGGGGTGTGCCGACCGTGCGGCCGGCACACCCCTGGCACCCATACACCTCGTGCCGGGCTCAGCACCCTCGCGGAATACCCCCAGGGGGTATATCGTTGTGGTGTGAGTCCGCGGGAGCGGGCACACTGGACGGGATTGGGGATGACGGTCATGGACCACACCGCGCACCACACCAGCACCGCTCACGACCACCAGGCGCACGCAGGTCACGCCGGGCACCCGACGGGCGGGGTGACCTGGGGGGCCGCCGCGAAGGCGACGCTGCACTGCCTGACCGGATGTGCGATCGGCGAGATCCTCGGCATGGTCATCGGCACCGCCCTGCTGTGGGGCAACGTCCAGACGATGATTCTGGCGATCACCCTGGCGTTCGTCTTCGGTTACTCCTTCACGCTGTTCGCGGTCCGCAGGGCCGGCCTGGACTGGAAGAACGCGATCAAGGTCGCGCTGGCCGCCGACACCGTCTCGATCGCGGTGATGGAGCTCGTCGACAACGGCATCATCGCCCTCACGCCCGGCGCGATGGACGCCCACCTGTCGGACGCGCTGTTCTGGACGGCACTGCTGGGCGGCTTCGCCGTGGCCTTCGTGGTCACGACGCCGGTCAACAAGTGGATGATCGGCCGCGGCAAGGGCCACGCCGTCGTCCACGCCTACCACTGACCACAGCCCTGGCGTACGAACGCGCCCGGCCCCTACCTTTCACGGTGCGGGCCGGGCGCTCGGTGCCGTCGTGTCGTCGAGTCCGGCGCCACGGCCGGGACGCGCGGGGAACAGAGAGCGGCCGACGGTCGTGATCAACTCAGCGTATTTCCCGTAACGCGACTACGGCCGTCGCGCATTCCTATCATTGGCTGATGCGCGCCCACCCTGTTGAACGCCCAGCCGATCTCGACGTGGTCCGGGAGTCCTATGACCGCGTGGCCGACAACTACGCCCACATGGTGGTGACGACGGGCATCGGCGACATCCGTGGCCATCCATGGCTCAAGGCATCGATCGACGCCTTCGCCGCCACCGTGAGCGAACTTGGGCCCGTCCTCGACGTCGGCTGCGGACCCGGAACGGTGACCGCGTACCTTGCCGAACGCGGACTCGACGTATCCGGGGTCGATCTCTCTCCTCGCATGATCGAGAACGCGCGCCGTCTTCATCCGCAATGCCGCTTCAGCGTCGCCTCCGCCACCGACCTCGACCTCGGTGAAGCGTCCCTCGGCGGCGTCCTCGGGTGGTGGTCGCTGTTCAACCTCCCCCGGGACGTCCTTCCTCAGGTCCTCGCCCTGTTCGCGCACGCCCTGAAGCCGGGCGGACACTTCATCACCGCCACACACGTCGGCGAAGAAGACGCGGTGCGCACCGAGGCCTACGGGGGCGTACCCGTGCGGTGGACGACACACCAATGGCAGCCGGAACAACTCATGGCCCTGATTGAGCAGTCCGGACTTCACCCGGTCGCCGAACTTCGCCTCCCTGCGGATGAGCAAAGCGGTCCGGGCGTGGTCGTCATGGCCAAGAAGCCCGGCTGACGTCAGGCTCCGAGCGTGGTGAAGCCTCCGACGATGGCGCCGTAGCCGATGTGGGCGAGGACGGTGACCACGGGTGTGCTCGGGCCGTAGTTGAGCATCAGGAAGCCGGGCGGTTCCAGAAGGGCCACCTCGGGGGCGCTGGTGAGCGGGCTGCCCATCCGGGGGTGGACCAGCGGCAGGAGAACTCCGACCAGTGCGGTGCCGGCGAACAGGCCGTGCGGGAGGCCGAAGAGGGCGCCCAGCCACCAGCCGGCCATGCCGATCGCGAGGAAGACGGCGTAGTACATGAACCCGAAGATCTCGCCGTTGAGGAAGTGCATCAGATAGCCGACGGCCTTGGCGCG
This sequence comes from Streptomyces sp. NPDC054849, assembly GCF_053610945.1. Lineage (NCBI taxonomy): Bacteria > Bacillati > Actinomycetota > Actinomycetes > Kitasatosporales > Streptomycetaceae > Streptomyces > Streptomyces sp. NPDC054849. The sequence continues at coordinate 40,838 of NZ_JBSGZI010000047.1, read as the reverse complement.
CGTGCGGTTGACCGTCACCGCCGTTCCGAGCAGGAAGGGCAGGTCCATGCGTGTCAGGCGCATCTCGCCGGCGGCGCGCAATGCGGTGGTCAGCACCAGTGTGCCGACGAACGCCCCGGCGGCCGTTCCCCAGGCGCTCACCCGCCGGCCTCCTCGCAGGCCTCCTCGCCGGTGGCGTTTCCGGCGGCGTTGATGGCGCAGGCGGCGCTGATGAGCGCCAGGTGGCTCAGCCCCTGGGGCAGGTTTCCCAGGAAGTCACCGGTGGCCGGGTCGATCTCCTCGCTGTAGAGGCCGACGTCGTTGGCCAGACCGACCAGCTCGTCCATCAATGCGGTGGCCGGGGCGACCTGTCCGGTGCGAGCGAGGGATTCGGCCAGCCAGAAGGAGCAGGCGAGGAAAGCTCCCTCGGGTCCGCTCAGGCCGTCTTCGCCCGAGTACCGGTCGACGAACGGCCCGTGCCGCAGTTCCCGCTCCACGGCCTTGAGCGTCGCGCGCATTCGCTGACCGTCTTCTTCGTAGCCGTAGAGGTGACCGAGGAGGACGGCGGCGTCCAGGTCCTCGCCGTCGGCCGCGCGTACGTAGCAGTTGCGGCTCGGCGATACACAGCGGGTGGTGATGAACGTGTCGATGTCCGCGCGAGCTGACTGCCAGCGGGCCAGGTGACGGTCCGGAATCAAGCGGCGCTCGGCGAGACGGGCCGCGCGGTCGAGCGCCACCCAGCACATCATCTTCGACTGGGTGAACTGGCGGGGCGCGCTGCGTACCTCCCAGATACCCGAGTCGGGATCCCGCCACGTGGCGCAGACCAGGTCGGCGACCTCCGCCAGGCGCCGGGCGACGTCCGCGTCCAGCCGGCCGGCGGCCTGTGCGTACAGCCAGGCGGTCTGCATCAGCTCGCCGTACGTGTCGAGCTGTATCTGACGGGCGGCCGCGTTGCCGATGCGGACCGGCGACGAGCCGCGGTAGCCGTCCCACGGGAGGAGCTCCTCCGAGGTGTGCGCGCCACCGTCCAGCCGGTACAGCACCTGGAGGCGGGGGTGGGTGAGCTGGGAGGCGTGCATCAGCCACCAGAAGTAGGCACGTGCTTCCGCAGGGCAGCCGAGCTGGAGAAAGGCGGCCAGGGTGAAGGCGGAGTCGCGGACCCACGAGAAGCGGTAGTCCCAGTTGCGCTCGCCGCCGATGTGTTCCGGCAGCGAGGCCGTCACCGCGGCCGCGACCGCCCCCGAGGGGGCGAAGACCAGCAGTTTCAAGGTCAGCAGGCTGCGCATCACCGCCTGGTGCCATCTGCCGGTACAGGTCCGCTCGCCCGCCCAGCGGCGCCAGGCCGCGCACGTACGCTCCAGGCGTACGTCGCATTCGGCGCGGCTCGGCAAAACCAGCGGCTCCTGATGAGCGAACGGCATGGCGATCAGGGCACGCCCGCCCGGCGCCGTGAGGAAGCTGCCGCTGATCACCCCCTCTTCGCACCGGGGTTCGCCGGCCTCCCAGGCGCACAGGGCGAGCGCGTCGCTGCCGGCTGTCGCCACCGGGACTCCCCCGCGGCGGCCGAGCCGCGTGGTGTGGGCGCCGTAGCCGAAGCGGGGCTGCACCGTCCACCGCATGGGAACGGCTCCCGATACGCCGTCGACGCGCCGTTGCAGCTCGCGCATCGGAGCGAGCGCGACCTCGTCGTTCAGGGTCAGCGCGTCCGTGACCCGCGCGGTCCCCTGCGGGGTGACGAACGTGGTCTCCAGCACGTTCGTGCCGGGCAGATAGCGGCGTTCACTGCGGTAGGCCCCCGCCGGCTCCAGGAGGAACCGGCCGCCGCGGTCGGCGTCGAGCACGGCGCCGAACACGGCGGGCGAGTCCAGATCCGGCAGTCCGAGCCAGTCCAGCGACCCGTCGCGGCCGATCAGTGCCGCGGTCCGGCCGTCGCCGATCACCGCGTAGTCGCGCAGCGGTACGTAGCCACCGCCGCGCGGGACCACCGGGCGATGACGGTCGGCGCTGGGAGCAGATCCCACGGCTTCACCATCTCATCGGGCCTGCTCCGTCGCTCTCTCACCCGGTTGGCCGGGTCGCGAGGCGATCCGAGGAGGCATGGCAGGGGCGGGCGGTCCCGTCAGGGGCCACCCGCCGGAGGATTCACCGCGCTCCGCGCCTGTTCACCGCTGGCGCTCGGCGTGCTGACACTGCGCGAGCCGGGCAAGCGCGACGGCGCCGAGGAGCAGCCCGAAGTCGCGCAGGGCGACGTCGTAGTAGCCGGGGATGGTCAGCAGGTTGACGATGATGCCGGCCAGCCAGCCGGCCACCAGCCAGCCCCCGAAACGGGGAGCCAGCGCCACGGCGAGGCCGGCGAGGATCTCGATCACGCCCACCGCGTACATGGCCGCCTGGGCGCTGCCGGGAACGATGTCGTCGATCCACGGCGCGAGGTAGGCGGGCCAGTCCACGAGCAGGTTGGCGAACTTGTCCAGCCCGAACAGGATCGGCGCCACCGTGAAGCCGGTACGCAGGATCACGAACGCCTGGTAGCCGGGGTCGGTGAGCAGCCGCCGCCGCGGGGCGGCGGAGGTGGTGGTGCTTGTGGTTGCGGAGGACATGACCCCCTCCTTCTATCGACAAGGTTCATTAGCAATAGAAGCGCCGATGCGGTCTATAGTCAATGGCCGTGGGTTTTACACTGGTGTCCGTGGACACCCCGAGGGAAGTACGCGACTCAGACGTCTCCGCCATCGCCGCCCTGGACGAGCCGACCCGCCGGAGGCTGTACGACCACGTGGTGCGCCAGCCGGGCCCCGTCAGCCGCGACGAGGCGGCCACCGCCCTCGGGCTGGCCCGGAAGACCGCCGCGTTCCACCTGGACCGGCTCGCCGACGAATCACTCCTCGACGTCGTCTACGAGCGGCGCAGCGGACGCTCCGGACCAGGCGCGGGAAGACCGGCAAAGCTCTACCGCCGCTCGGGGAAACAGGTCGCCGTCAGCCTGCCGGACCGCCGCTATGAGCTGGCCGGACGGCTGCTCGCCCAGGCCGTGGAGGAATCCGACGCGACCGGCGAGGCGGTACGGGAGGTGCTGCACCGCAAGGCAGAGGAACTGGGAACGCAACTGGGCGAGCAGAGCACGACGGACGTCTTCGATCTGCTGGAGCGCTACGGCTTCGAGCCACGCCAGGAGGACGACGCCGTCGTTCTGGCCAACTGCCCCTTCCATGCGCTGGCCCGGGAGCACACCCGCACGGTGTGCGGCATGAACCTCCACCTGCTGCGCGGCGTCCTCAGCGGCCTGCCAGGGGCGGGACTCGAGGCATGCCTGGCACCCCGCCCCGGGCAGTGCTGCGTCCGACTGCAGCCGGCCTCCTGATCACGGCGGAACCCACCCGCGCCGCGGACCGCCCGGCGGCGGGAACGGCGCAGGCCGTCGGCTGTGGCGCATGCGCATGCCTGACCGGCGCACAAGGCGCCTGGTACCTCAGAGAGGCAGGGCGGTGCGCAGCAGGAGCAGGGCGACGTCATCGGTGTAGAGCGCGGTGGGGCGCGCGTGGCGCAGGAGGGTGTCGATGAGGCGTTCGAGGCTTTGCCCGCTGTGTTCGGCCAGGCGGTGGGCGAGGTCGTGCATGGTCCGTTCGGGGTCGCTGCCCGGGGTTTCGACCAGGCCGTCGGTGTAGAGGGCGAGCGTCGTCCCCGGGCGCAGGGGCAGCACGGTGGGCGGGTAGGCGGCGCCGGTGTCGATGCCGAGCATGGGGCCGGGGTCGAGATCCACGACGCCGGGCGGCAGGGCGGAGTGGTGCAGGAGCGGAGGGGGGTGGCCCGCGCTCGCCAGAGCCACCTCGTGGCGGGCCAGATCGATGTGGGCGTACAGGCAGGTGACGAGGAGGTCGCCCTCCAGGTCGGCCAGGACGCGGTTGGTTCGGGCGAGGACCTGGTCGGGTGGGGCGCCCGCGAGGGCGTGGATGGCGGTACGGACCTGGCCCATGAGGGCGGCCGCCGCCACGTTGTGCCCTTGGACATCGCCGATGACGGCCGCGGCGGTGGTGGCGTCGATGCGGATGACGTCGTAGAAGTCGCCGCCTACGTCCATGCCATGGCCTGCGGGCAGATACCGGCCGGCGGTCTCCAGGCCCGGCAGTACGGGCAGACTGCGCGGCAGGAGGGCACGCTGAAGGCCTCGGGCGAGGTCTCGCGTGGTGTCGTAGAGACGGGCGCGGTCCAAGGCCTGGGCGATCAGGCCGGCCAGGGAGGTCAGGACGGCGCGTTCGTCGGCGCTGAAGTCGCGTGGCTGGTCGTAGGAGAGGATGCAGCACCCCACCGGGCGGCCGGAGATGACCAACGGCAGGAAGGCCCAAGCGCGTTTGCCACTGATCTGCGGAGCGCGCGGATAGCGGCGGGCCATCTCGTCGGGGCTGGCGAAGAAGGACGGGACGCCGGTCGTGAGGACCTGCCCGGCGGGGGTCAGGTCGGTGTCCAGGGGCAGGCCGTCGAGGCGGTCGACGGTCTCCCGGTCGTAACCGTGGTACCCGGTGATCTTCAGGCGGCCTGCGTCGGCGGCGGACAGGACCAGGCCGTCGGCGCCGAAGGCGGGCAGGATCTGGTCGGCTACGAGCTCGACGACGTCCCGCACGGCGATGGTCTCGGTCAGCGCGGCCGCCAGGTGAACCAGCTGGTACAACCGCCCGGCCTGCGCGGTTCTCGAGGATGCGGCGCCGGTGGACTGCGGCGTCCAGGCGGCCGGGAGGGGCCGCCCGTCCTTGTCCGCCGGGGCGCGGGTGATGCGGACGCTGATACCGCTGGCGTCCGGGTACAGCTGGAAGCGCAGCGGCGTGTCCGGGGGGCGGACGGCGGTGAAGGCGACCGGGTCACGGCTGATGACGGCGGCGCGGTAATGGTCCTCTACGGCCGTGCGGTCCAGCCAGGGCAGGGACTGCCAGGGCCGGGTCCCCAGCAGCCGGCCGGCCTCGAGACCGAGCAGCGATGCCGCCGCGGTGCTCAGGAAGGTGATTCTGCCTTCCAGGTCAAGGGCGAGGGCCCCTTCGGGCAGCCGCTCGAGGTAGTCGCCGGCGGCCTGCACGTGCGCACCGTACGGGCGGACGGCTTCGCCGGCCGGGATGAGGCGGGGCTGATCGGGGAGGTCGGGCAGAGCGTCGGCCTCGTCCAGGACGCCCGCGATGCGCCGGGCCGCGGCGCTGATGTGGCTCCGTTCGCGACGGGTGGCGTCGGCGGGGTGGCTGGCGGGCCAGAGGAGCAGGAGGGCGCCCCAGCACCGCCCGCTGCCGGGCAGGGGGGCTGCGGCGAGCGCGAACCGGTAGGGCAGGCTCGCTGCGGCGCGCGGATAGGCACGGGCGAGGTCATCCTGGGATCCCACCCACACGAGACGGTCCTGACGGACCGCGTCGCCGACGGGGGCGGGCGCGCTCAGGGGCACCCTCCGCCAGGGCCACACCACTTCGACCGGCACTCCGGACAGCAGCACGAGCCGCAGCACCTGTGCGACCTCGTCCAGCAGGTAGATGCCGCCTGCGGAGGCCCCGGTGCGGCGCACTGTATCGGACAGCGCCTCGTCCAGCGGTTCGGTGTCATCGGGGCTCTCACTGTGGCGGGGCACGGCACCTCTCCCTCCGACCGGACACGCAGTCACGCTCGGCCATCCGGGGATGGCCTTCAGCCAAGGGCACTCGGCCGGTCAGCTGACTGTGCCCACGGGAATCGGCTCATGACGCCCGTGCGCAGCGGGCTGCCTCAGAGGATCGCCGATCCGGTCCTCCGAAGAGTCCCTCACCTCCTCCCAGCCTGCCCTACGACGGCCGGGTCATCGGTACCTCTGCCCACCACACGAGGGTGTGCCGGAATCGCCGGCTGCCGCGCCGTCGTGGAGCACGGCTTCACCGCCCTGAGGGGCCGGCAGACCCTGCACGGCGCCTCTGCCTGGCGGTTTCCTTGGTGTACACCTGACCGGGAGCCCCGGACGAAAACACGACCGGGGGTGCTTCCGCTGTGCCGGAGGAAGGAGCCGGCGCCGGCGCACAGGCCTCACGGCCGTGTATTCCTCCACCGCGGCGCCGTTGCCCGCCTCGGCCTCCGGCGGCCACCCGTTCGGAGGCGCCGTGGGTGACCGCCTGCTGGAGTACGCGCCTGCCTGCCGGTCCGGGACGGATGTCAGTCGCCGCCTCCGCCTCCGCCTCCGCAGCCTCCACCGCCGCCGCAGGACGAGCCGCCGCCACTGCAGCCGCCCCCGCCGCCGCCCCACGAGCCCCTGCGGCCTCGCTTGCGCGACGACCCACGGCTTCCCCCCGTCGCCGCCACGATCAGCACGATGAAAATGAACCCCAGAATCACCAGGAACTCCATGTCCCCTACCCCCGTTTCCCGTCCCGTTCGGTCCGTGTCAGGGGATTCCCCCGCCCGGTCGCCGAACCAACCCCATTTGAGGGACTCCAGAGCTTCGGGCGCCGCGCGTCCGCCGAAGGCCTGGCTTTTGAGTTCGGCGGACGAGGCGTGCGGTTGGGGGCGGTGACCACGCCCCCAACGACCAAGGGTGGGGGCCGGGGAGGGGGGATGGACGCGGCCGGGCCGGTAACTACTGCCGACCGTCGGCGCAGCCGGCCGGGATTTCCTCTCCAGGGCGGCGGACTGCCGCCCTGGAGAGGTGGTGTTCGCCCTTCAGCGTCGGCGTGCGCAGGTCCAGGCCCCCATGCCCTGAATCTTGGCGAGCCTCCTCGCCGTCGCGATCTGCTCCGCCTTCGTGGCGAGGTCGGCGCGTCGTGCGTACCGTCGGCCTCCTGCCGCGTTCCAGCTCGACTGGGTGAACTGCAATCCGCCGTAATGGCCGTTGCCGGTGTTCGCCCGCCAGTTCCCGCCGGATTCACACCGGGCGATGGCGCCCCAGTCGGGGTTCGGTTTGGAGTGGACCGCAGCGGCGTGGGCCCCGGAGACATCCAGTAGGGCCACGGTCAACAAGACTGCGGACGCCAGCAGTTGGCTGGCCCTGGTCCGGCTTCGCCGGTTCGTGCGGTGGTGCGACACCAGTGCTCCTTCGCTGTGGGGTCGGGCCTGCCACGAAGAGCGGGCGGGCCCTCGTACGACCGTCATCGGGCCGTGGCCACAGCACAGCACGGACCGACGTCCATCCAGCGGCACTTGCCATCGGCGAAGGGAAGACGCCACCCGAACGGACGCTCCACGACCCCCCTGGAGCCGTCATCACGTGGAACCGCCCCTGCCCCGAACGTGACGGAGGGCGACTCCTGCCGAGGGCGCCCCGGAGGGGCCCTACCCTCGCGCAACAGAGGACGGGAACGTCGGTCGGTCCCCCATTTCCGCTGATCAGATGGGGTAGGGACCCCACACTTCCAGCCAACGACTGATACCCCATACGGATCCTTGGCCGGCCATACCAGCCTGATCACGGCTCGCCCCTGACGCTGCCTCTGATGCGGGAAGCGCGTAGCACGGCATCGGTGGGCCCCGCCACGGGCGTTAACAGAGAGTAAAGACTGCCGGTCTCCGGCAATGCGCTGTCGGGTGCGCACCCGTCAGGATCGGGGCACCGGGGCCCCACCACGCAGGCACCGACCCGCGGAAACGCGGGAGCGCATGCGGGCAGCACGTACCCCCGCCCCAACGTTCGTCCGCACCCAAGGAGATGATGAAAGATGCGCGCCGTCACAATGCGTCCGGAGATCCGGATGTTCTCCGCGCCAGTGCTGCGCCCGTACTGATGGGCGTTGATGGGCACTTGCGCAGCGTTCGTATGCAGCGCAAGCCGGAACTCCCGCCAACGGGGCTCATCCTGCGGGCAGTCGGGGCGATCAGGGACCCGTGGAGTTGGAGAGGTTCAGGCGGCGGTAGGCGGCGCGGGCGCCGGCGATGCGGGCGACGGCGGTTCCGGTGCTCGCCGCGGCCAGCAGGCACCCGAGGCGGCCCAGGTCGTAGCCGGCGGACCAGGTCAGTTCACCCATGGGTGGTGTGGCGAAGCCGTTGAGGGCGAGCCAGCAGACAAGGGCTGTTCCCGGCGCGGCGACGAGCCGGGCCCCGGTGCTCAGTACGGCACACAGCACGGACAGCAGAAGAAGGTCGAGCGCGGGGTCTCCGTGGCCGTTGAGGTAGTTGAGGACTGTGACCACGACGAGGGCCGCGACACCGGCGGCCGCCCAGACCGAGGGTGCTGCGACAGGGTGGGACACAGGGCGGACACCGGAACTCATACGCCTCCACTGCACCACGCGATTCTCCTCTCGACCCGGCCTCCGCCGTTGGAGACCTCCGCCATGATGCCCGAGCCGGGGAGTACGGGCACAGGGCCGGAAATCAGCCGACGGCGGCCCGGCACGATCCGCCGTCAGACCATCTCGCCGCATCGCCTCCTCATCAGGAGCCGCGGCCTGCTCCGTCAAGCGCACCCTTTCACCAAATCGGGCGATGAGTGCAGGGATAGGGTGACGACATGAGGTGCACCGTCCACCTCCGACTTCCGCCGACAACGACATCAGAATCCTGGGGGTTTGCCGTGCCTGTTCCCCGCGTGAGCCGTACTCCGCTGCCGGGCATAGGGGTTCGTTACGACCTCACCACTCGTGAGCATCGCCGTCTGTCGGTGATTGCCCACCGCGACGGTGCCCGGACGCTGAACGCCTACCGGCGGGACGACCCGGACGAGTGCGCGTTGTCGGTGAAGCTGACGGGCGGCGAGACGGAGGCACTGATCGACGCACTGATGCCCTCACACCACAGCCCCAACCTGCTGTCCACGACCGACCTCGGTCTGGTGGCGGAACGGATAGAACTGGGGTCGCTGTCGCACTGGAACGGACGCCTGCTGGGTGAGACCCGGATGCGGACCGAGACGGGCGCGTCCATCGTCGCCATCCTGCGCCGCTCCGGTGCGATACCCTCACCCGCTCCCGACTTCCGCCTGGCGGGCGGGGACACCCTGATCGTCATCGGCACCCGCGAGGGCGTCGAGGCCGCCGCCGCGATCCTCGGCAGGGAGTGAGCGTATGCACTCCTCCGCTGTCTTCCTGATCGAATTCGGGGCGATCATCCTCGGCCTCGGCCTGCTGGGCCGCTTCGCCGGCCGCTTTCAGTTCTCCCCCATACCCCTGTACCTGCTGGCCGGCCTCGCCTTCGGCAAGGGCGGACTGCTGCCGCTCGGCACGAGCGAGGAGTTCGTCGCGATCGGCGCCGAGATCGGCGTCATCCTGCTCCTGCTCATGCTCGGCCTGGAGTACACGGCCAGCGACCTGGTCTCCAACCTCAAGACCCAGTACCGCGCAGGCATCGTCGACGCCGCCCTCAACGCCCTTCCCGGCGCGGCCATGGCCCTGCTGCTCGGCTGGGGACCGGTCGCCGCCGTCGTCCTGGCCGGCGTCACCTGGATCTCCTCCTCCGGCGTCATCGCCAAGGTGATGGGCGACCTCGGACGACTCGGCAACCGCGAGACCCCGGTCATCCTCAGCATCCTGGTCCTCGAGGACCTCGCGATGGCCGTCTACCTCCCGATCATCACGGCACTCCTCGCCGGCGTGAGCCTGGCCGCCGGCAGCCTCACCCTCGCCATCGCACTCGGCGTGGCCGGACTCGTCCTCTTCCTCGCCGTCCGCTACGGACGCCTCATCTCCCGCTTCGTCTCCAGCGACGACCCCGAGAAGCTCCTGCTGGTCGTCCTGGGCCTGACGCTGCTCGTGGCGGGTATCGCCCAGCAGCTCCAGGTCTCCGCCGCCGTCGGCGCCTTCCTCGTCGGCATCGCCCTCTCCGGGGAGGTCGCGGAGGGCGCCCACAGCCTGCTGAGCCCGCTGCGGGACCTGTTCGCCGCGGTGTTCTTCGTCTTCTTCGGCCTGCACACCGACCCCGCCAGCATCCCCCCGGTGATCCTCCCCGCGCTCGCCCTGGCCGTGGTCACCGCGGGCACGAAGATCGCCACCGGTTACTGGGCCGCGCGCCGAGCCGGGATCTCCGTCAAGGGACGATGGCGCGCCGGCGGCACCCTGGTGGCGCGCGGCGAGTTCTCCATCGTCATCGCCGGCCTGGCCGTCACCTCCGGCATCGAGCCCTCCCTCGGCCCTCTCGCCACGGCGTACGTCCTGGTGCTGGTCATCCTGGGCCCGCTGACCGCCCGCTACACCGAACCCGTCGCGAGCTACCTCACCGGCCGCCGCCGCGAGCGGCAGATGCCTGAGGTGCTGAAGCCGGACCTGGTTCCGGCGCAGCCGCAGGCGAGGGACGCCATGGACGACTCCGGCCCCGTCGGCCGCCCGTGAGCGACAAGGTCTGACGCCGAGGTCTTGTCCGGGCGCGAAGGCAGGGCGGCGATCACGGACCGTGTACGGTCCTGCTGATCGCCGCCCTGGCCGTCTCCCTCGGCGGCGCCGTCGGCTTCGCCGACAGCCTGCCACGTCCTCCGCTCCGCGATCCGGGCTGTAGGCGAGGCACCGTACGACACTGCTGCGCGAGCGCTTTCACGCACGCCGCTGATCACGTGATGGCCGACGAGCGACGCGAACTGCGGTCACGCCGCGCCATCCTTCGCACCGGTCGGACGCTGCGTCCCGAGCGGGACGGTGCCGGCGAGGCGGGTCAGGAGCGGGCCGGCGAGAGCGAGGATGAAGACGTACGCGGTCACCAGCGGGCCGAGTGAGCCGTGCATCGTCCCGACGAGCCCCACGATGACCAAGGAGAATTCGCCTCGGGCGATCAGGACGGTCCCCGCGCGCAGCCGACCACGTCGTCCCACGTGGTCGCGGGCGGCGGCGAACCGGCCTGCCAGGACCTTCGTGACCGCGGTGACGCCGGCGAGTGCAAGCGCCGCGGGGAGAACGGGCACGAGGTCGCTGGGGGCGACGGACAGCCCGATGGCCAGGAAGAAGACGGCGGCGAACAGATCGCGCAGGGGACTGAGCACGGCCCGGGTACGCGTCGCGGTTTCGCCGGTGAGCGTGAGGCCGACGAGGAAGGCGCCGACGGCGGCCGACGCGTGGACCGCCTCGGCCAGCGCGGCGACGATCAGTGTCAGGCCCAGCACGCGCAGCAGCAGTTGCTCGGCGTCCGGGTGGGAGACGAGGCGGCCGACGTGGTGGCCCCACCGGTAGGAGACGGTGAAGGCGGCGATGACGGCGCCCACGGCCGCGAGCACGCCGAGGACCGCCTGCCACCAATGGCCGCCCGACGCGAGCACGGCGAGCACCGGCAGGTAGAGGGCCATGGCGCAGTCCTCCATGACCAGCACCGACAGAACGGCCGGCGTTTCCCGGTTGCCCAGCCGCCGCAGGTCCTCCAGCAATCGGGCGACGATCCCGGAGGAGGAGATGTAGGTGGCGCCGGCCAGGGCCAAGATCCCGATGCCGTCCAGTCCCAGCAACCAGCCGGCCACCGCCCCCGGGACGGCGTTCAGGCCCAGGTCCACCAGGGACGAAGGCACGTGCCGGCGCACTCCGACCGCGAACTCCGGCAGCGAGAACTCCAGACCCAGGGTCAGCAGAAGGAGGACCACTCCGATGGCGGCGCCGGTCTCCACGAACTCACCGGCAGCCGGCACCGGGGCGATGCCGCCCTCACCGACCGCGAGCCCGGCGAACAGGTAGAGCGGAATGGGCGAGAGCGTGAATCGTCGCGCCACCGTCCCGAGCACGCTCAGTACGGCAAGGATGATCCCCAGTTCCAGCAGCAACGCGACCGGTGTCTGCACCGGGCTCAGCCCCGGATGATCTGTTCCACGCCCGCGATGCCCTCGTGGGTCCCGATCACCACCAGCACATCCCCGCCGCAAAGCGGCTCCTGTGGTGTGGGCGAGGCGATCACATCCTCACCCCGTACGATCGCGACGATCGACGCGCCCGTCCGAGTCCGTGCACGGGTGTCACCCAGCGGACGACCGTCGAACGGGCTGTTCGCCCGCACCACGATCTGCTCGGACATCAGCCCGGGCACTTCCTTCGTCAGATCGGCGAACCGCTCCGCGATCCGCGGGGCTCCGAGAATCTCCGCGACCGCTTCGGCCTCCTCACCGTTGAGCTGCAGCACGGGCCGGCCTTCGTCGGGGTCCTCCTCCCCGTAGAGGACCAGGTCGAATTCACCCGTTCGCCGAGCCACCACGCCGACCAGGTCACCACGGTGATTGGTGAACTCGTAGCGCAGACCCACACCGGGCAGGAGAACCTCGGTGACATCCATTTCTCCATCATCGAGTGATGCCGGCGCGATGGCATGCCCGGATGGGCTGCGCGGGGATCATGGCGCAGGCCTCAGCCGCGCGGCTGCGCGACGGAGAGGCGTCCACGGAGGGTGGCCGCGAAGTCCTCAGCACGGGCCAGCTGCACCCGGAGCTTCGCGACCTGATCCGCAGCGGCCTGTTCGTACGCGTGCAGACGCTCCAGCAGAGCCGCCCTCTCGGCGGTTTCGAGGTCGTCGCCGGCATCGAGGCGGTCGGTGGCTTCCAGCAGATCGCGCATCTGGTCGAGGCTGAAGCCGAGGGGCTTCATGCGGCGGATGACCATGAGGCGCGCGATGTCGGCCTCGGTGTAGAGCCGGAAACCGCCTTGGGAGCGGGCGGAGGGGATGACCAGGCCGGTCTCTTCGTAGTGCCGGATGGTGCGCAGGGACAGTTCGGTCCGTGTGGCGACCTCGCCGATCTGGATGTGCTTGTCGTCCACGCCTGGTTCCTGGTCCTGTCCTGTCCTGCGGGGCGGTGCGGTGCGGTGCGGTGCGGTGACGGAGGGATTCTCAGCTCCGGACCCTACTCTAACGTTAGGGTAGAGTTCCGGTGCCGGGCTGCCGCATGCTGCCCTGTCGTGCCGCGTCGGGGCCGTGGCGCCGCCGGTGGAGATCAGCCCTTCCCGCGCACCTCCCGACCTGCCCGTCGCAGGAGCGTGTGCCCGAGCACGACAGGTTTCGCTTCCCTTGTCTTCTTCCTCTTCCGTTGTGTCTCCTGCCACGCGCCTGCGCGGTCTGCGCGGTCTGCGCGGTCTGCGTCCGGACTGGCTGAGCGATCCGCGGGTGTGGCGTACCGAGGTGCTGGCCGGCCTGGTGGTCGCGCTGGCGCTGATTCCGGAGGCGATCTCCTTCTCGATCATCGCCGGCGTCGATCCGGCGCTCGGCCTGTTCGCCTCATTCACGATGGCCGTGGTGATCTCGATCGTCGGGGGGCGCCGGGCGATGATCTCGGCGGCGACCGGGGCCGTCGCCCTCGTCATCGCACCGCTGAACCGCGAGCACGGCCTCGGCTACCTCGTCGCCGCCGTCATCCTGGCCGGCGTCTTCCAGGTCGTGGTGGGGGCACTGGGTGTCGCCAAACTGATGCGCTTCATCCCCCGCTCGGTCATGGTCGGCTTCGTCAACTCGCTCGCCATCCTGATCTTCATGGCGCAGCTCCCCGAGATGTGGGACGTGCCCTGGCCCGTCTATCCGCTGCTCGCGGCCGGTCTGGCGCTGATGGTGTTCTTCCCCAAGGTCACCACCGTGATCCCGGCCCCCTTGGTCTCGATCACCATCCTCACAGTCGTCACCATCGCGGCCGCCATCGCCGTCCCGACCGTGGGCGACAAGGGCGCGCTGCCCTCCTCGCTGCCGACGCCGGGCCTGCCGGACGTGCCGTTCACGCTGGACACCCTGACCACGATCGCCCCCTACGCCTTCGCCATGGCCCTGGTCGGTCTCATGGAGTCGCTGATGACGGCGAAGCTGGTCGACGAGATCACCGACACCCACTCGAACAAGACGCGCGAGTCGATCGGCCAGGGCGTCGCCAACGTCGTCACCGGGTTCTTCGGCGGCATGGGCGGCTGCGCGATGATCGGCCAGACGATGATCAACGTAAAGGTGTCGGGCGCTCGGACCCGCCTCTCCACCTTCCTCGCGGGTGTCTTCCTGATGGTGCTGTGCATCGTCTTCGGGCCGGTCGTCTCCGACATCCCGATGGCAGCGCTCGTAGCCGTCATGATCATGGTGTCGGTCGCCACCTTCGACTGGCACTCCATCGCGCCGAAAACGCTCCGGCGGATGCCGGCCGGCGAGATCGCCGTCATGGTGATCACCGTGGCCTGCGTCGTCGCCACCCACAACCTGGCCGTCGGCGTCGTCGTCGGCTCCGTCACCGCCATGGTCATCTTCGCCAAGCGCGTCGCCCACCGGGCCGACGTCACTGCCGTCACCGACCCCGACGGAACCACAGTCGTGTACTCCGTCACCGGTGAGCTGTTCTTCGCTTCGTCGAACGAGCTGGTCGGGCGGTTCGACTATGCGGGCGACCCCGGCAGAGTGGTCATCGACCTCACCGCGGCCCACATCTGGGACGCATCCTCCGTCGCCGCACTGGACGCGATCGAGACCAAGTACGCGCAACGCGGCAAGAGCGTCGAGATCGTCGGACTCAACGATCCCAGCGCCGACCTCCACGGCAAACTCACCGGCGAGCTCACCAGCCACTGACCCGGCTTCGACGGACGCGGCGCCCGCATCAAGGCACGCGCTCATCAGGTCTGCGCTCAACGCGGGCGGCGACGTCAGCGAACGGGTGAAGGGGACTTCACTGCGCCGTGGCGGCGCGGGTCATCCCGGCCAGTGCACGCGCCCGAGGTGGATCAGGCGGAGCTGACTGCGGGCCGTGCGGGTCACGGCCGACCAGTCCTCACCCCGCAGCGAGGCGGCGACGTACGCCGAGGCCGTCATGAACATGTGGTCCACCAGGAGCCGGGCGAGCATCGCCATCTCGTCGGCGCCCCACCCCGCACTGGCCGGATCGGCCGCGAGCGCGGCACCGATCTCGTCTCCGAATGCGTCGAGTTGCCCGGCGATGGCCTCGCGTACCGCCGGAACTCCGCCGTGCCGCTCGCGGACGAGGAAGCGGACGTGCGCCGGACGAGAACGGACCAGCTCGGCGACGAGGCCTACCGCGGCGTCACCGCGACGGCCGGCGTCACCCGTCGAGGCGAGCACGTCCCGCACGGTCTTGTGCAGGCTGGCCAGGGCCTCCTCCACGAGGGCGGTCCCCAGCTCGTCCATGCCGCGGAAGTGCCGGTAGAAGGCCGTGGGAGTGACCCCCGCGGCCCTGGCCACCTCCCTGAGCCCGAGGCTGCCGAGGCTGCGCTCTTCCAACTGCGCCAACGCCGCGTCGAGCAGGGCGCGTCGGGTTCGACGGCGTTGGGCCTCGCGGACCCCGGTGTTCAGGCTCATGACGGGCAGTCAACCGCGTCACAGTCGCCGATCGCCAGCATGAGACGAACTGTACTGGGTAGTCAGTGAACAACTGTTACCTGAAAGGTGGGAGGAAATATCATGCTCTTCCTCGTGGGTGCGCTGCTCGTCCTCGGCGTCGTCCTCGGCGCCGTGGCCCACCTGCCTGTGGCGGTCAGCGTGGGCGCGGGCCTTGCCATCGCCGTCTGGCTCGCCCTCTTCGCCGCGCGCGAACGCCTGGCGGGTTACCGCGCCGGACGCCCCGACCACCACCGTGGAGGTCTGTGATGAACCCGCGTATCGCCGAGAAGGCCCCGGCCCGGGACCGGGCCCGCACTCGAACCCGCAGCAGTACCCGTGACGCCGACGCCATGGCCGTCACCGCGTTCGTCCTCGGCCTGACCGGGCTCCTCGTACTCAACCTGGTGCTCGGCCCGACCGCCATCGTCCTCGGCTCCCTCGCCCTGTGGCGGCACACGGCCAGGCCGGCCCGCGCCCGCCTCGGCATCGCCCTGGGCGTGGCCGACCTCGTCATCCTCGCCTGTCTCGTCACCGCCGACCACACCTGGTCGTGGAGCCTGGCCTGAGACACAGGCGAGTAGAGGGCGAAATCCCCGCTCCGCATGCGGGCCGCCTCGACCGGCTCGTACCGCTCCTCCTCGACACCCGTGTGGCCCATCGCCTCGCAGAGGCGCGCCCGATCGACGCCTGTCGCTGCCGTGACAGGTGTGCGCGCCGTGGTATGGGATGGCACAAGCCACATCAGGCCGTGATCGCGAAAGGTGCCCCTGTGTCTCAGGAGCAACGTAAGCGGGGCCAAAAGCTGCGGCTGCGTGAAGGCGGCCCTGCCCGGCCGCCACCCGCACGAGGAAGGCGCCCGTCACCGACCGGGTGGTCTTCGGCGTGACGGCCGCGCTGACCTTGGTCTTCGCGATCTGGGGCGCCACGGCCACCAGCGCGCTGGAGAGCGTCTCCGACACCATGCTGAACGGTCTGATGCGCAACGCCGGCCGGGCGTTCGTCCTGGTCGCCTCGGGGTTCGTCGTCTTCGCGCTCTGGCTCGCCATCAGCCGGTACGGACGGATCGAGCTGGGCCAGGAACACGAGAAGCCGGAATTCAGCACCGTCTCCTGGGTCGCCATGATGTTCAGCGCCGGCATGGGCATCGGCCTGATGTTCTACGGCGTCAGCGAACCCCTTGCGCACTACACCACGCCGCCGCCCGGGCACCGACCCCGTTCGCCGTCTTCGGCGGTACGGCCATGCGCCTCGAGGAGCAGGGCCACCTCGGCGGCGCGACCACGCCCGAGGCGCAGCTCTTCGGGGTGCTCCGGCAGTTCCCGATCGCCGGCGTGATGAGCCTGCTCGTGATGGTCCTGGTCGGCATCTTCTTCGTCTCAGGCGCCGACGCGGCGTCGATCGTGATGGGCACCCTCTCCCAGAAGGGCACCTTCGAACCAGCCCGCCTCATCGTCGTCTTCTGGGGCGTGGTGACCGGTGGCGTGGCGGCCGTGATGCTGCTCGTCGGAGAGGGCAAGGGCGACGCCCTCGCGGGCCTGCAGCACTTGACGATCCTCGTCGCGGCCCCATTCGTGCTGGTGATGATCGGCCTGTGCTGGGCCCTCCTGCGGGACCTCCGCCGGGGCCCTGATCGTCCGCAGCGAACTCGCCGAGGCGGCGGTGGAGGAAGCCGTGGTCGCGGGCCACGAGAAGTACGCGGGCGAGTTCGAGATCCGCATCGGCCCGGCACATGACCAGGCACCCGGGAGAACGAAGAACGACAAGGACGACCGCGACCGCAAGGACCCGGGAGCCCCGCCCCCGGCCTCCTGACGGGCACACCTGCCATGCGCCGCACGGCGCGCCCCGGGCCTCGCGCCACGGCTCGGCGCGGGGCCCCGGGCCTCGCGCCACGGCTCGGCGCGGCCGTTCCCCGTGCCCCCGGTCCGTCGCCCGCGGGGGGGCCGACGATCTCAGTGAGAGCCGGTCCGCCCCGTACAGGAAGAACAAGAGCCCGACGGCCGCATGACTCAGGGCCGCCACCCGAGCGCCTGGGCCCAGGCCGGTCAGTCGGGCGTGACGAAGATCCCGCCGCGCTGGAGTCAGGACTGGGGCGGCCGTCCGGCCGAGGGGTTCTCGCCGGTTGAGTGCGGTTCTGCGGCGTTCTCCGGGTGGGGATGCAGGCCGGGGCCGTGGGTGGGGCCGGCCAGCGGGGTGGGCGAGAGGACGGCGGGCTCCTCCCCGGTTTCCAGGAGGGTGTCGGCGGCTCCCACGATCAGGGGGTCGGGCCGCCCCACTGCTGTGGCGTCCTTCTGGTCGTAGTCGATGCGCCACAGAAGGCTTCGGATCGCCTCCAGCCGACCTCGCCGTTTGTCGTTGCTCTTGACCACGGTCCATGGTGCGTGCTCGGTGTCGGTGGCCCGGAACATGTCGACCTTGGCGGTGGTGTATGCGTCCCACAGGTCCAGGGAGGCCAGGTCGGTGGGCGACAGTTTCCACTGCCGTACCGGGTCGACCTGGCGGATCGCGAAGCGGGTGCGCTGCTCGGAGCGCGAGACGGAGAACCAGAACTTCACAAGCAGCATCCCGTCGGCCACCAGCATGGCCTCGAAAGCGGGACACTGCCGCAGGAACAGTTCGCAGGCTTCCTTGGAGCAGAATTCCATGACCCGCTCGACCCCGGCGCGGTTGTACCAGGAGCGGTCGAAGAAGACGATCTCTCCGGCGGTGGGCAGGTGGGCGACGTAGCGCTGGAAGTACCACTGCCCGGCCTCCCGCTCGGTCGGCCTGTCGAGGGCGACGATGCGGGCGCCGCGCGGATTGAGCCGCTCGGTGAACCGCTGGATCGTGCCGCCTTTGCCGGCCGCGTCCCGGCCCTCGCAGATCACCACCAGCCGGGCTCCCGTCTCCTTCACCCAGCGCTGGAGCTTCAGCAGCTCGATCTGCAGGACGCGCTTGGTCCGCTCGTACTCGCCCCGCCGGATCTTGTGGTCGTACGGATAGTTCTCCTGCCATGTCCGGATCGGGGCGCCGACCGAGTCCAGGAGTACCGGCTGCTCGGGCCGGCGGTCGTCCACACTCAGTCCTGCCAGCAGATCTTCGGCCTCGGGCCGGTGCATTTCGTGCTCGTCCATAAGGGGCCCCTACCCCGCCGACGGTGCCGCCATCGGCATCCGCAAAATCAGCCGGCCGGTTCGAGCGGTTCCGTGCACGAGCGGCGTCAGGACGCGAACCGCACCAACCGCGGAACCGGCGGCCGGCGCGGCCGCGGCCCTGGCCGCAGTCCGGGGGACGACCGGGAAGCGGCGGCTGACCGAGGCGGAGCGGAGCCTGGCGGACTGCGGCTGCCGCCGAGCGCTCGGCGGTGGCGATGACAAGACCCTTCATACTGCCAACTCCGCGAACACCACTTGATCTGAACCGATCAATAGGGGACCTGTTTTCTTCACATCGCCGCACGGGCAGAGGGGCGCTTCCTATGCTGAGGCCCGGTATCACCGCCCGCGGGTGGGGGACTGGGGAGGGGGACTCCACATGTCCATGGGACGGCCGGCCGACATTCCGTGCGGCCAGGAGCGGGCGGATTCACTCTTTGCACGTGAATGGACTTCTGTACAGCAGCAGTTACTGGCGTATGCCCGCTGGGCGACCGGCAGCCGAGAAGAGGCCGAGGACCTGGTTCAGGCCGTCGCCGTGCGCGCCTGGCGCGGCTTCGCACATTTTCGCGGTGACGCCGCGTTCCTGACCTGGACGATGACCATCGCCCGCCGGGAGGCCGCCCGCGCCGGCGCTCGGCGGCAGCGGCTGAGGACACGCGAGGCGCCGCTGCCCCCGGATCCTTCCTGGGCGGCCGAGCCGGCACCCAGACCCGCCGTCGGACGCGGGGCGGCCGGCCGGCTGGCGGAGGCCGCCCGCGGCGCCCATGCACGCGGTGAGCTCAATGCCACCGAACTCGCCGTGCTGGTCGCCCGATTACGTCGATCGGACTCCACCTGGGCCCAGTTGGGCGATGAGCTGGGCCTGCCCGCCTCACGTTGCGCGGTGGCCCACTGCAGAGGCGTCGTCAAGCTGCGGGTGACCCTCTTCCTTCACCACCCCGAACTGCTGGGTACGCCTGAGGAACTGGCAGCCGCGGCGGAACGGGCTGCGCGCCGTACCCGGAGCGAGCCTCTGACTCCCGACGAGGCCGACACGTTCCGCCGGATGGTCCTCGAACGCTCCCCCGGCCACCGCCCCCGGAACTGGGCGGCCCTGCTCCGTGCCGGCTGCGCGAAAGTCGCGGAAGAACTCTCCCGGGACCGGTAATGGCGCCCCGGCCGCCGGGTCCAATGCGGTGAAGGCCCCTGCAGTAGCGGGCCCATCAAACGCAGGAGGGGACAGTGGACCAGGCACCACCCCCGGAACCTCACACGGACATCCTGTCCGGCATCCACGCCTGGCCGGCCGACGCAGACGCGGATGTCCTCCACTACTTCGACACGCTGCCCGACGGCTCCGAGACCATCGTGTTCGGTGACGTCGAAACCTTCGCCGACTACGCCCACCAACAGGGCGACAACCCCTACGGCTACCAGGGCACCTGCGGTCTGTGCTCCTGCGAGGGAGTGCTGCGCCAGTTCGGGGTGAACGTCACCGAGGCGGACGTCGTCCGGCACGCCGTCGAGAACGGTCTCTGCCAGACCGAGGGAAGCCTCGCGGCCCGCGGGGGAAGCACGCTGGAGCAACAGGCCCAGCTGCTCTCGGACTTCGGTGTCCCGTCGCACACCGAACAGGCAACCTCCTTGGAGGACTTGGCCTCACACCTGGAAGAGGGGCGGGGCGTGATCACCGCGGTCAATGCCGGTGTGCTGTGGGACGACGCGAATTACTACGAGGCGGGCCGTCCCAACCATGCCGCGGTGCCCATAGGCGCAGCCCGCGACCCGCTCAGTGGACGGCTGCAGGGCTTCTACCTCAACGACAGCGGCAGCGGAGAGGCCGCCCGCTTCGTGGATGCCGCGACGATGGCCGATGCGTGGCTGCACAGCGGCGGCGGCTGTGTCGTCACCGACCAGGTCCGCGTCACAGAGGCCACGCCCAGCGAAAGGATTGCGCAGTGAGCACCCCGCCCATCCCTCAGAGCCCGGGTCCCTTGTACGAACAGATCCGCAAGGAGTTCGCCGAGCATCCGCTGCGGCGCTCCGAGGTGCCGGTGGAGCACTTCGTGTCGCCTCCCCTGCCCACCCTGCGCTATGGCGTGCCCGGCTTCGCCGTCTTCGCCTCGCCCGCACTGCGCCGCCCCGGCCAGCCCCTCCAAGTCGACGCACCCGACCGGTGGTGGGCGCTCGCCGCCCGCGGCGGGGCCGTGCTGGTGTACGCCACGAGGCGTGCCCTCCCGCTGGGCTCGGGCGGTCCGGGCGGACCAGGCGGGCCGGGCGGGCCAGGCGGACCCGTGACTGTGGCCCCGACCGGTCGGCCGATCTCCGCACTGCGCGAGGACCAGCGGCTGCTGGACGGCCTCTTCGACCGTTGCCTGCCCCACTTCTTCACAGCGGGCAGTGGCGATCCCGGGGTCCGCGCGGAGCTGGCGTCGATGCTGCCGCTGCTCCTGGCTCCCGAACTCACCCCTTGGGCGCGGGACCTGACGCCCGACTTCTTCTCCTGGCTGGAGCAGTGATGGCCGACGACCGCACCGCAGGCACGAACCCCCCGCACGAACACCGGAAGGAGACCACGGCCACGGAGCTGAGCGCGTTGGTGGGCGACATCGAGCAGGCCGCGAACCGGCACACCTGGCCCACGGTGGCGTACGCCGCCGACAGGGTGCGGGCCGACCGCCCGGGCCTGCTGCTGGCCGTGTCCTCCGAGGCGCTGGCCTCCGGGCTGGCGGAAGCGCTCCCGGCCGGGGGGTCCCGTGAGGCGGCCAGGCCGACGGTGGCACTCGCCGACCTCTACGCGGATCCCCTGCGTTCCCTGCACGCGGACCGCGTGCTCCTGGCCCTGGGTTGCGCCGAGCTGCTGGGCCCGGACGAGCTGGCCGCAGCCGCGGACCTGGCAACGCGTCCCGCCGGCACCATCGCCGTCGTTTTGACCGGTGCCGGGGAACTGGCCGGCGCCGACGACGTCGCGCTGGTGGAAGGCCGCTTCCTGCGGATGCTGGACGACGGGAGCGGAGCTCCTCCGGTCTCGGGGCTGCTCCTGTGGGCTGGGCCGCAAGCCGGCGCGACCACCGACGAAGGACTCGGCGAACGGCTGGCCGCCGACGCCTCCCGCCTCGCCTCCTTCGCCTCCCCCTCCCCCTCCCCCTCCCCCGAGGACCCAGGGTCACGGACCACGCTGCTCGAACGGGAGGTCGCCCGCCTGCTCGACCTTGCTTCGGAGGCCGTGGCCAGTCGTCCGAACACCTCCCTCGACGACGGGGCGGGCAAGGCTGCGGCCGCGGCGGCCGCCCGTTCCCGCGCCTTGCTGGACGACGCGTACCGCGATCTGCAGCGCGTCCTCGACCACGAGGTCGAGGCCGGCTGCCAGGAGGTGGAGGCAGGGTTGCGCACCATGGAACAGAATCTGCTCCGCGGGCTCGACCGTCACCTGGCGCAGCACCGGGACCGTGTCCCCGACCGTGCCGGCGTCGACGCTCTGGTCTGCGAATACCTCGACCGGGGGATCGCCGCGTACGCCGCGACGGCCCGGGCTGCCATTCGGGCCCGCGCCGCCAAGGCCGACCTGGCCCGCGTCGAGCTGGAGCAGCGGATCGACGCCGCGTACCTCGCCCACGCGGTGAGCCCCCCGGACAGGTCGGCCGGCGCTGCGCGGACATCACTCGACGAATCCGTGTGGGAGCCGCGGTCCGCCGGCTCGGCCCCTGGCCGCCAGTCCCCGGGCTCGGCAATGCCTGTAGGTGAGGTATTGGCCGGCAGCGTGCTGGGAGCGGCGACCGGGCTCTCCCTCGGCGGCTTCGGCATCCTCCTGACGACGAGCGCCGGAGCTGCAGTGGGGGTGGCGGTACACCGCTACAAGACGGAGCAGCGACTGGGCCACGCCGCACGCCACGGCAGCCGCGTGGTTCGCGACCGTGTGGACGAGCTGGCCGGTGCCGCGACCCGGGCGATGCGGGAGCTGGGCCGGGCCATGCGGACCGCGGCCGAAGCCGAGTACGCACGAGCCGTCGCCGAGCTGGAAGCGAAGGCTCCGACAGCGGAGGCCCGCCCGCCGGCACCTCGTGGCGCCGAGACCGGAAGCGCCGCGGCCGCCGCCGCCGAACTGGCCGGCCTCAAGGACAGGTTCGCCGCCCTGACGACACGGCGCTGATCCCCGCGGGCCGCCGGGAGGAGCGGGCCCCGCCGCGCCGTGGCACCGCCGGCAGACAAGCAGGTAGCACCGGGCCGGCCGCTCAGCGGTCCCGCCCGGGACACGAGGAGGGAAGAAAGCCGTGTCCGAAACGTTCAGCACGACCGGAAGCAGTGCCGCGCAGACCAGCGGCGCGCAGACCAACGGCGCACAGACCGGCAGCAAACTCGCCGACATGATGCGCCGCGGCGCCGAGCAGGCGCGCGACGAGGCCGACCAGGCCATCGAGGGGCTGGCGAAGGTCGCCCGGGAACTGGAGATGCGGGAGACCGCCGGACGCCTGTCGGCCACCGCCTCCCAGCTCCGCTCCGACACCTTCAACCTGATGGTGATGGGCCGCTTCAAGACCGGGAAGTCGACTCTGCTCAACGCCCTGCTCGGCGGCACCACAGGACCCGTCGACCTGGGGGGTCAGAGTGGCCCGATGGTGGTCGACGACCTGCCGGCCACCGCCACGCTGACCGGCGTGTGCTACGCCGAGAAGCCCTACGTCACCCGGTGGGGGTTCGACGGATCCTCGGAGAAGTGGACCCTGGAGCGCTATCTGAGGGAGTCCACCCTGGACATCGACGAAGAGGAGACCTCGCGGCGCTTCCGCACCATCCGGGAGTTCGAGATGGGCTTCCCTTCCCGGCTCTGCCAGGCCGGTGTCGTCGTCTACGACTCACCGGGCCTGGACGAGCACCCCACCCGCACGAAGGTGACCCAGGAGGCCACGGCACGGTGCGACGCGGCCGTCCTCGTCTACCGCAGCGACATCCTCATGGGCCACGGCGAGCTGATGAACGCGGGGGCGCTCGTCAAGGAGGGCACCCGTGTCTTCACGGTGGTCAACCTGTTCAACGGCCGGGCCGTGGACGAACGGCTGCGTGGCTACGTGTGGAACAAGTACATCCGCGACTACCAGGGGGGCCCTGCGTACACCGGCCAGGATCTGACGTCCCGTGACATCTATTTCGTGGATGCGGCCCAGGCCCGCTCCGGGGTGTACGACGGGCAGACGGAACTCGTCGAGAAGTCCGGCCTGGCCGCCTTGGAGCGGCGTCTCGGCGACTTCCTGCTGCGGGACCGCCACCACGTGCACCTGACCAAGTACACGACGGTGGCGGCCTCTTCGGCGGAGTCGGTGGAGCAGCACATCGCGCAGCGCATGCGTGCTGCACGTACGGACCAGGTACGGCTGCGCGAGACGTACACCGAACTTCTGCCGGCGATGGCCTCGATCAGGAACCGGCCGACCCTGCTGCCCGCGCTCTTCAACCGCTACCGCACCGAGGCGGAAGCCGTGCTGGCCGTCAGCTTCGCCTCGCGGATTGCGTCCATGCGGGACGGACTGCCGGCCCACATCGACGCCGTCGAGGTGAAGATGAACCTCGCGCTCGGTGTGTTCCAGCAGAAGAAGGCCGCCGCCGTCATCGGTGAGGCCGTGCAGCAGTACGTGACCGACCAGCTTGCGAACTGGGCCGACGTCGAGGCGCAGCGCGTGCTGGAGCCCATCCTGGGCAACCTCTCCCATGCCATCGAGGGCGAGATCGCTGCGATCGGTGACGGTTTCGGCGAACTCCATCTGCGGCTGACGGGTTGGGAGATGGAGGCGGAGCGGAAGCCGCTGGTGGGAACGGCCGAGCGGGTTCTGTCGATGGTCGCGGGCTTCGCCCTGGGCGGGCTGGGCGGCGCGGTCGGCGGCGGTACGGCCGGAATCCGCGGCGCGCTCGGCGGGGTGGGCGGCGTCCTGGGGGCGGGCATGGTGCTCGGGCTGCTCGGAGTCAGCCCGGCCGCCCCGCTGGTGGTGCCGGTGCTGCTGGGTGCCTCGCTGATCGGCGGCGCGCTCGGCGGAGGGATGAACCTGGAGAAGCGGCTCAAGAAGCGGCTCGCAACGGACTCGGACGACCTGTTGCGGGATCTGCCCGGCCAGCTCGCGCCGCAGCTGGGTGCTCGGGTGCGGAGCTCCTTCGAAGAACTGGAGGAGGAGGTCACCGCCGAGATCAACGGGGTGATCGTCGAGGAGGAGCAGCACATCCGGGCGATGGTCGAGGAGAACCAGCGGGACCAGCACGAACGCGACCTGCTGGTCGCGCGTCTCGACTCGATCCGGTCGACGGTGTCCGGTCACCTGCTGAAGCTCCAGAAGGCGATCAGCACGGCGCAGCAGATCTGACCCCGGCCCGCCCGACCGGGAGGCGCCCGCCGGCACACCCATGCCGCACGGTGCGCCAGATCTGCCGCACGGACGTCTCCCGGTCATCCCGTCCACCGCACCCGTCCAGCACGGACGACGAAAGCGACAAGCCGTGAACCTTCCGTCCCCGCTCGATGCCGCTCTCGCCCACCATCATGGTCGGCCCTACCGGGACTCGGTGGCCGATGTCCTCGCCCGCGCCGCCGCGGTGATGAACCGCCCTGCCGTCACCCTGGTCTTCGGTGGTCATTTCAGCGCCGGCAAGTCCAGCCTGCTCAACACGCTGCTGGGCCGCGCTCTGCTGCCGGTGAGCGACTACCCCGAGACGGGCATCGCCTGCATCATCGCTTCCGGTCCCGAGGACCGGGTCACGGTCCGCGATGGAGACCGGCGACTCGAGGTGCCCACCACCACCGAGGCGATCACGGAGGCCGTCAGCCTCGTCGCCCCGGACGGGTCCTACCGCTCCGAGGTGGTGGGCGCCGAACGGACCGTCACCGTCGAACTCGCCCGTTCCCCCCTGCCGGACGGCGGACGCTGGGTCGACTCCCCCGGGATCAACGACACTCCGGCCATGACCCGTCGCGCAGCGGACATCGCAGACCAGGGCGACATCCTGCTGTGGGTCTTCAACTCTCGCCAGCCGATGGCCACCGTCGAGGAGGACTTCCTGCGCGCGTACCGCGAACGCCACGGCGCCGAGTCACTGGCGCTTCTGGTCAACGTGTTCCTCGACGAAGACACGCCCGAGGAGTGGCAGCGCTACCTCGACACCCGCGCCCCGGCCCACCTCAAGCGCCTGGAGTACGCGCTGGACGGTGCGCTGCCGCCGGAAGTGGTGTTCGTCAGCGCCCGTGCCGCCGCCACGCACCCGCACCGTTTCGGGGGCCCCCAGGCCGCTGCCCTGGTGGGCCGGCTCACCGACCGGGCCACGGCGTCGGCCCTCGCCGCCCGCCGCGCCCGCGCGTCACGGATCCTCGAGGCGGCCGCGCAGGAAGCGGCCGAACGTCTGGACGCTGAACGTGCGCTGTTGCGGCAGCTGCTGGTCGAGGCGGAGGTGGCCCGAGCAGGCATCGAAACGTCGCGGCGACGGCTCCTCAACGCCGTGGGCAGTGAAATGGATCGGATGCTGGAGAAGGTGGCGGTGCGCATGCGGACCGCAGGAGACGAGATCGTCGCGGAACTGGACCAGGGCCCGGTACTGAGGGACGGCAGCTACGGCGACCGGCTCACCGAACGGCTGCGGACGGCGGTCCGGCAGGAGGCCTCCGACCTCGCGGAGGCCGTGGCCGGGATGGCCGAGCTCAGCCACCACCGGCCACTGGGCACGCACGGAACACGGCGGCTGCTGGACATCCTGAAACCCGAGCGGGTGTCGGTCGAGGTCACGGGCCGACTGGCCGGAAAGCTCCCGGATGCCCCCACCGACGGGCTCGGCTCCGCGGTCAGCAGCCGGGTGGGGACGATGATTCCGAAGCTGTCCTGGAAGGCGCTGCGGCACATCGAGACGGCAGTCACCGTCGCCGCCACCTCGGTCCAGGCCGCGAAACTGGCCACGGAGGCGGCCATGCCCGACCGGGCCAAGGTCAAGGCGGACGTTCGCGCGGCGGCGGCCCGGGCCACCGAACGGCTGTATCAGCGGCGGCAGGCCGCGCTCGACGAGATCAGTGCGCACTGCTGCCCGGTGGCAGCCGCGCCCGTCGACCCCGACCCTGCCCCGGTGGACTGCCTGGAGACGACTTACCAGCTGCTGAGCCGAGAAGCGGAGCAGCTCGTTGCTGCGGCCGGGGAAGCCACGCTGCGGTGAATGGATGTCTCGGCCTCGACGTGCAGCACAGCAGCACGGTTCCGGCATGGTTGGAGGGCGGTCGGCCGCTGCCCGTCGGTGACGGGCTGCGGGTGTGGATCCCCCACGCCTACGGCGAGGGTCTGGGGTGGGGAAGTGTGGCGGCGCAGCGTTCGCTGGCCTCGGGGCGTGCCACCGCGGACCGTCTCCTGGAGTGGCGGCGCGATCCCTGGGACGCCGAGTTCCTGACCGGGCTGCGCGACCGGGTCGCGCGCTATCTTGGGCTCCCGGGACGTGCGGGCCCCGCCCCCGGCTACCGGGTGGTGCTGTGTGCCGGACCCGGCACGCCGGCCGACGCCGAAAGGTCCGTGGAGGAGGCGGGGCTGGGCGGAGCCCTGCGGGTCGGACCTGCCGAAGCACTGCTGTGCCGGCGGCTCGCCTCCCCCGGGCAGCCGCTGCCCACCGGCGCGCTGCTGGCCGTCGCGGTGGGCGAGCGATGGAGCGTGCTCGCCCCCTTCCGGGCGATCCGGTCGGACGGCGGGCCGATCGTTCTCACCCGTACCGGACCGGACACCGTCCTTGCGCACGGCGGGGGCGGGTGGACCGATCTGCTCGTACGTCAGGTGCTGGCCCGGTGCCGCGAGGACGCACCGGCCGCCGATCTGCTGGCTCTGGTGGACGGCGTCCAGGAGTGCGCGGCCCGTCTCGCGCACGCCGACGCCGTCGAGTGGCAAGGCGCCTTTACGGAAAGACTGTTCGCCCCGCTGGTGGTGCGCGGGGCCGAACTGGCGGCGGACCCGGCCGTGGCCGACGGCCTGCACGCGCTCCGGCAGGCCGCTCGTGCGGCCGTGCCGCACCCTTCCTCGGTGGTGCTCGGCGGGCCGGGTGCCGTCTGGCCGGCGGTGCGCTCCGCGCTCACCTATCCGGCGGCAGCGACGCCGTTGTGGTGCGGCCCCGACCCGGCCACTGATCTCGCGGCCGGCGCGGCCTGGTGGCCGCTGCTGCGTTCCTGCTTCGCGCCCGTGCCTTCTTCCGCGGGGTACGCCGCTCACGCCGGTGGTGTCGTCCCTTCCATCCCCGCACAACCGGACTGCGGCCCCGAAGCCGCCCCGCCCGCCCGGCCCGCCCGGCCCGCCCGGTCCACCCCGTCCACCCCGTCCACCCCGTCCACCCCGTCCACCCCGTCCACCGACGGTTCCGGATCAGGTCCGGGTCCGGTCTCCCCCGATACCCGCAGCCCCGACCCTCTGGAGGTGCTCCCCCCGTGGATGCGTCCATGACTCCCCCGAGCGGGCCGGAGGCCGACGCGGCGCTCCTCGCCGCCCCCGTCCCCGCCGGACCGTCGCGCGCCCTGTGGGGAGACGACCCCGGATTCGCCGACGCGGACCGTGCCGGCCAACCCGGCCAACCCGGCCAAGACGTGGCCGGACTCCTGCTGAGCCTGCTGGAACGGCGTTACCTGGGCGACTTCGACGCTGCCTCCTGGACCGTGGGAGAACCCGCGCGATCCGCACCCCGTCCACTCCTGCACCAGGTGGAGGCCTTGGGCGTCCCCGTTCCCGGTGAGGACTGGAACGCGGCACTGCCCCACGTACTGAACTCCTGCCACAGCGGTGGGCACGTACTGAGCGTGGCGGTCCACGGCACGGGGACCGTGCACCGCGTCCATTGGGGCGGCCGGCGGCTTCCCGGTGTCTCGGCCGGCTCCACGGAGGACTTCCTGCACGGGCAGACCGGCACACTGCGTGCCCACGTCCCCGGCCTGCGGCTCGGCCCTGCCCACCAGCCCGACGAGGGTACGCACGCCGAGCTGACCGCGTTCCTGCGTACCGCCCCCGCTCTCGCCGTGGTCACCGGCATCCCCTCCCCCGCGTTCGGGCCCTCCCCCGCCGCGTTCCAGTCGCTGGACCGGCTCACCTCGGCCGTCGACGGACGCTACGCCCTCGTCGTCGCCGCCGAACCCCTGCCCGCCGCCGTTCTGGACGCCACACTGGACCACTGCCGCCGGATCCGCGGCGAGATCCACAGCATGGTCCGACGTACGGTCAACAGCGGTGAGGGCAGCACCAGTTCGACGTCCGGCTCCGTCCCGCAGGAGGGGGACGGGGAGGCGCTGCCCGCTCTGCTGAGCAGGATCGCGGTGTTCTGCGCGCTGGCTGCGGCGGTACCGCCGCTCGCACCCGCTACGGCGATACTGCGCCCGCTGGGGAGGGTCGGCCCGCTGTCCGGCCCGCTGGGCGGGCTGGCGAAGTCGGTGGCCGTACCGCACAGCCCGCCGTCGCGGACGACGGGCACCAGCCGGTCATCCGGCGAGAGCAGCGAGCTGCTCAACGCGGCGGCCGAAGCCTGCGAGCGGCTGCTCCAGCGCCATATCGACCGGCTGGAGGCCGCCCGGTCGCAGGGCTGGTGGCGCACCGCGGTCTACCTCGCGGCGGAAAGCGACGGCGTGCTGGAGTCGCTCTCCGGGGCGCTGCGCGGCATCTGCAGCGGCGAGAGCACGACTCTCGACCCGCTGCGGGTGCTGCGGCTACCGCCCGCCCTGCTGCGCGAAGCCGCACTGCAGGGGCAGGTGCTGAGCCTGACGCCCGCCGACGGCAGCACCGGTCACCCCCTCGGTGCCGCGTTCGACGCGCTGGCCACCAACATCACCTCCACCGAGCTGGCCGTTCTCCTCGCGCTGCCGCGCCGCGCCGTGCCCGGGCTGCCGATGCGCGAGAGCGCCGAGTTCGCACTCGTCGCCCCCGAGGTGGCGCACCGTCCGGTGACGCTGGGCAGGCTGTTGGACAGTCGGGGCGGCGAGCACCAGTCGGTGGCCATCTCCGCCGAAGACCTCAACCGGCACGTGTTCATCACCGGGATGACCGGCTACGGCAAGACCACCACGGCGAAGAACCTGCTGCTGGAGGCGTACACCGGCCTGGGGGTGCCGTTCCTGGTCATCGAACCGGCCAAGGCCGAGTACCGGCACCTGGCAGCGCATCCGGGCCTCCGTGGGCGCCTGCGCGTCTTCGGCATCGGGCCTCAGGCTCCGATGCCGTTGCGGCTGAACCCGTTCGAGCCTCCGCACGGCACCCCGCTCTCGCGCCATCTGGATCTCCTGAAAGCGGTGTTCAACGCCTCCTTCCCGATGTTCGCCGGCATGTCGTACGTGTTGGAGGACGCCATGATCGAGGTGTACACCGAGCGTGGCTGGGACCTTCAGTATTCCGTCAACGACCTTCTGGGGCGCCGCCCTTCGGCGGCCGACCGTGCTGCACTGATCCCCTCGGTCGGCGACCTGTACGGGAAGATCGAAGAGGTGCTGGACCGTCGCTCGTACGGACGTGAGGTGCACCAGAACATGGGAGCCGCGCTGCGGTCCCGACTCGGCAGCCTGCTCGTCGGCACCAAGGGAATGGCCCTCGACACCCGGCGCGGCGTGCCGGTGACCGAGCTCTTCGAGCGTCCGGCCGTGGTCGAGCTGCGCGGCCTCGGGGACGACGAGGAGAAGTCCTTCGTCATGGCCCTTCTGCTGTGCATGCTGTACGAGCATGCGGAGGCTCGGTCCGATACGGCTGCCGCCCCGTCCAGCGTGGGGCTGCGGCACCTCACCCTCATCGAGGAGGCACACCGGCTGTTGCGCGCCTCGCGCGGTCCGTCCGGCGGTGAGGTGGCGGATCCGCAGGCCAAGGCGGTGTCCATGTTCACCGACATGCTGGCCGAGATGCGCGCGTACGGGGAGGGCTTCGTCGTCGCCGACCAAGTACCGGTCAAGCTGGCGCCGGACGTGGTGAAGAACTCCAACGTGAAGATCCTGCACCGCCTCGTGGCGGCCGACGACCGCGCGGTGGTGTCGGCGGCGGTGAACCTGACGGACCGGCAGAGCCGTCACCTGGGTCTGCTGCCGCCCGGCGTGGCGGTGGTACACGACGAGCGGATCGGGTCGGCGGTGCTCGTCGCCATGCGGGAGGCGGAGCAGGTCGTGGCGGCGAGCGGTGCGCAGGAGCCGGTAACCGACGACGTCCGCCCGGGTGCACCGGCCGAGGCCGGCCGCCACTACCTCCACCGGCACGGAGGCTGCCGCCGTTGCCCGTCCCCCTGCACCCTGCTCCACCGGATCGACCGGCCGCCTGCCCGCCGATCGGCGGACGCCGCGCTGGCACCGTTCTTCCAAGGGCTGGTGTTCGGACACGCACAGGAGCTGTGGGAGGCGTGGAGCGCCTGGAGGGCCGAGGCTCCGGCCGACGGCGGGGAGGCGTACTGCGCTTTCGCCCAGGCTGCGCAGCGCCATCTGGCCGCGCTCCCGCGGAAGGTCCCCTTCCGGGCCGCGGCCACGGGACGCGGTGCGGCTCCTGCGGCGCCGGCCCCGTCCGAGCCGGCCGTCGACGAGGCCGGCCGTCATCTGCTGGCCCGCGACCGAGCCGCGCGGGTTCTGGCGCAGCTGTGTGAGGACTGGCTGGCCGTCACTGAGCTGACCGACCGCGCCGTGGCCCGCCTGGAACAGGCTCGCGCGGAGTTCGTCGCGCTGGTGGCGAGCCGACCGGACCGGGAACTGCCCGGTTGCGCGGACTGTCCCTCGCGCTGCCGCCCGTACGCACTTCTCGCCGACAGCCTCCCGGCCTACGCGGCTCAGGTGGCGGCCGCTGCGGACCGTCCCGTTCCGCTGGAGTCCCGCCTGCTGCTGATCGACCGCCTCGCCGACGAGTACGCTCCAGCCGCGCGCGGGGCCATGGAGAAGGACCGCACGGCACTGCTGTACTGCATGACGGTGACGGCCCACGCCTACGACCGCGGCCTCACCGCGCCTCTCCCCGCGGAAACCCTCAACGCCCTGCGCGCGGACGGGCCTGTGGTTCCGTAGACCAGCTCCGTGGCTCAGTCCCTACCAGCAGATCCTCGTCCGCCGTCTGAGCCGCCTGCAGCCCACACCGCGCCACGGAAAGCCCGCGGCCACCGACCTGACCTGGCCGACGCCGTGTACCAGCATGCAGGTGAGGCCACGGTGCGTATCCACGGGGTGTGGCTGAACGCCTCCGACTACACCGGGACCGCGGTGGCCTTCGGGCACTGGGGGCGCCGGCACATCGAGCTCGCGAGCGGCATGGAGTGCTGTCGCTCTTCTGCTTGCACGCGAGCCTCATTGCTGTCGCGCAACGCACGCCACGAGACGAGGGAAGTGAGGGAGCCGCCAACGACCGCGCCCACACCGCCGAGAAGTGGCGCCACCCCCAACGTAGTAGCGGCCTGCGCTGCATTGACCCACTCCAGTATTTCTGTCCCTCCCACGCCGATAGGGGCCACACGCTACCGGCGCATGCTTGGCCGGACGGCCCCTTTCGGAAACCGCTTGCCGCAGCGCACATCACCCCGCGATCCCCCTGTCCAGTTGATGCGGTCAGCTGGTAAGGACTTTGAACGGCTGCTCGACTCGGGCCAGCCGGGCCAGGTCGGCGCGCTGCATCCTCCAGGCGGCGCATCCCCGTCACTTCGCGAGGAGTGCCTGCGCCATGTACAGCTCGCTGATCGTGCTGGATCCCGACGGAAGGTCCCGGGTACTGGCGGCGACGACTTGCTCGATGAGGGGAACGTCCTCGGGGGCGCCGACCCGTTCCGGGTAGGAGGTGTTCTCCCACAGCTTCCGCACGTACAGCCACAGGGCGCTCGCCTCGTCGGATTCCTGTTCGCCCTTGCGTACGGGGATCTCGGCGATGGCCGAGACGAGGACGCCCTCGCGACGGGCTGCGGCGGCCCGGGCTGCCCAGGCCTGCCGCGTCTGTGAGCGCGAGCAGCCGATCCTGCGGTCGCGCATGGCGGCGTAGCGGTCGCTGTCGGCCAGGGCGGCGACGAGGTGTGCCAGCATCTCCTCACGGAGCGGGCCGTCGTGCCACCAGAGGACCCATCGAGCGCCGCTGTCGTGGGCCAGCTCGACGTGGACGGCGGTGATCTGGGACAGGTGCTCGGCGAGGCGGATCGCCTGTTTGCTGCGGTTCATGACGGGGCGTCCTCTTCGGCGGTTGGGAGGCGGAGGGGTCCCCGCCCGGATACGAGATAGGAGAGGGTCTGGACTCGCTGGCAGCCGATCCCGGGCTTCTTCAGAACGGGGGCTCCAGGGAGTACCCGTTCTCGTCCCTGGGCACAGGGGCGGGCTTCGGCCGGGCGGCCCGCTGCTCGGCCACCGTGGGGTGCACTGCGATCGCCTCGGCCAGCCGGCCCTGCCGGATCAGGACCTCGCAGAGTTCCTCGCGTGCCTCGACCGTGCCGAGGGCCCGCAGTTCGGCGGCGGCGTGCTCCAAGCGGCCGGCGGTGTCGAGGAGTCCGGCCTTGACGATGCGGGGGTGGGTCCACGGGGCCGGGTGGGCTTCGGCCAGAGCGATCGCCTCGTCGACGCGTCCGACGCCGGCGAGGGCCCAGGCCAGCCACTGGTGCTGGAACTGCTCGTGGCCGTGGTGAGGCACGACGCTGGGGTGCTGCAGCAGGTAGAGCACGTCCTCGGGGCGGTCGAGGAGCATGACGAGTGGTGCCAGGAGGTTGGAGCAGTCGTACCAGCCGAAGCCGGTTTCGGCCACGGCGATCGCCTCGTCCAGCCGGCTGTCGCGCAGCAGGGCCGCGGAGAGCCAGGCGCGGTAGCCGACCCAGTCGTCGGCCGCGATGGCCTCACGCATCACGGCCTCGGCCTCATCAGCGTGGCCGTGGTCGCGCAGGGCTTGAGCGTAGATACCCAGGACCGCCTGGGCGTCCCCTCCGGCTGCCAGCTCGCGCAGTGCGTCGAGCCGGCCGTGGCGTGCCAGCAGCTCGGCGTAGGCGGTGAGGGTGTTCTGGGCGAGGAAGCGGCGCCCGGCAATGTCGCGGCCGAGGATCCGGATCGCCTCGTCGGCCCGGCCCGCGCGCTCCAGCACCCGAGCCTGCAGCTCCTGAGCGTCCCAGAACGGGTGGTCCCACCGGCCTTGGCTACGGGCCGCCCGCGCGCTCTCCGCGTGCGGGGCGATCAGCTCCAGCATCCGCTCGTCACGGTCCCGGCCCTCGGTGATCTCCACCAGGACCGACAGAATCCACGACTCGTCCAGGTGCGGGACGAGCAGGTCGACGGCCTCGTCGATACGTCCCGCCCTGGCGAGCAGCTCGGCGAACGCGCGGCAGTCGGTCGCCGACGCGCGGCCCGCCGCGTCCGGACGGACCAGATCCAGGGCCTCCTGCGTCCGGCCCGCCCGAAGCAGGATGTCGGCCCGTGCCCAAAGCGCGTCACGCCACCCGGTCGCGACGAAGGGCTCCATCACCCGCAGGGCCCGGCCGAACTCCCCCGCCCGGCACAGCGCCCGCGTCGCGCCCTGCGCGCAGAACCACTCGCCGCGTTCCGCCGCAGCCCGCATCACCAGGTCCATGCCTCCGTGCTCCAGCAGAAGGTCCACCCTGCCCGGCGGGAGACCGCCGAAGTGGCTCGCCTGCCACTCAAGATCATCCACGTTCACGGAGGCGAGCGTAAGGGCACCCACTGACAACCTGCCGGCGGAAGCATCTTCCGCGACCTCGACCCCCGAGACGAAGGCGACGAGCATTCGTGAAGTCGGACGGGGCCGCGACGCGCTGTGACGCTGCTTGCCCTCTGGCAGGCGCGTGATCAGCTTCTGAGATGGGGGCTGAGGATTCCGAGCACATGGAGGTCGTCCACCTGCTGTAGCCCAGCGGCCTGGCAACGACCGTTCTGATCGGCGGGCCGGAAGGCAGGGTCAGCAGCTCGATGCCGTCGATCTGCAGGGCGTAGGCGATGAAGAACGCCGGGGTCTCCGCGGCGAGCGCGGTGGCGGTGCGTCCGCGGGCAGCGGCCCGACGCTGAAGGGCTTCGAAGGACAACCGACCGGCTGCGGTTGTCCCAGACGACGAGCTCGCCATCGAGGACCAGGCCGTCGGGCAGTTGCTCGGCGGCCGGGACCAAGTCGGGGACCGGTCCTGGACCAGGGAGCCGCGCCGGGTCTGCAGGAGCAGGCGGCCGCCGGGGCCGGCGGGGGTGAAGAGGATCGCGCGGTGGCCGTCGAACTTCTGCTCCGCCGAGAAGCCGCTCGCCAGGACGCCGGAGCCGGGGACGTACTCGGCGGCCTGGGCGAGCATCGGCTCGAAGGGCGGGGTGAGAACCACTCGGGGATGGCCTCTCCCACCGCTTGCTTCGGGCCTGGCACCTGACAGCCTCCCCCGGCCAGGCAGGCATCGCCTGCGGTACGGCCAGAGGGCCCTGCCGAGTCAGGCTCCAGGGTGGGCCGGCTTCTGCTGTGACTGTGACTCCAGAAGCCGGGCCGGTTTCGGTCCGCCCCACCAGACGATGCCGCCTGACTCCGCTCCGAACGTCACCACCCCCACGCCGACCAACTCGCCTCCGCCATCGACGCGGTGCGACCACGACCGGTCGTCGCCACCAGGTTGTCGGAGTAACGGCAGCCTGCTGCCAAGAATGCGGGGGACGCCTTCGAGCGGATCTGGCACGATTCCCGTCATCGCCTTGAGGCGGTCGGCGGCCTGGCGGAAAGCGAAGAAGCACCTTGATCTCTGACTACCAGCAGCGACTGCGCGAGCGATTCCTGTCGGTGCCCGTCATTCCACCGCCCGCCCCCTGGCGCCGGATCCTGGACAGGCGCACCCCCATCGGCGGACTGCTCGGAATCGGCTTCGCCCTCGCCCCTGACGATGGCCGAGACCTGGTCATGGTGGTCTCCGTAGATGGCCACGGACTCTTTGACGCCGTCACCGGCGAGAAAATCGCCCGGGACCGTGATCCCGATCCCGACGACAGCACCCCGGACGCAGTTCCGGATCTCTCCTGCCCCGGAATCGGCCCCCTCGCCGCGACCCGAGTACACATCGCGGGACTCTTCGGGGGCGGCCTGCACACCACCACCCAGGACGGCTGGACCCTGGAGATCGTTAGCCCCGAGTGGCCGCATGACCGTGTCCTGCTGTCTGAAGACGGAGGCATACCCCACAACGGACCGCACGGTGAAAGCTGGTGGCACATCTTCGACTCCAACTACTCCGAACTCCGGGCCTCCGGCTTCTCGCCGTCCGGACGCACTCTCGCCGTCGCCACCAGCAGCGACCTCACGCTCTGGACACGCCCGGCACCCGACACAGCATCCCCGGGCGAGGCCGGCGCGTGACGCGCGACGACCTCGCCTGTCGTTCAGAGACGCGACCGGCCTCGGCCAGCAGCACCAAGTCCGGGCGACCGTGGGCTCGGTCGCCGGGACCAGCCTGGGAGTGTTCAGTCTGGCCAGATAAGCCCAGCCGGACACTCCGTGCGTCTGGACGACGGGCGCCCCAGGCCCGTCCGGGAGGACCCTGCCGCATCTCGATGTTCGGGTGGGGCCACTCCACAGACAGTTCGCTTTTCGAGTAATGAGAGCACGGTGGCAGGTATGAGAAGGAGCGCTCAGTGAGTATCCGCCCGCGACTGCTCGTGTGGTTTTTCATATTTTTCATAGGCGCGGCAGGGCTCTTGGTGGCGTTGCTGGCCGCCTTCCGGGCAGATTTCGGCGAGGACGGTGAGGCCTCGCTCGCGGCCACCGATGTGGAGGGAGCCTGGCAGGGCTCAGACGGCGGTCGTTTGACGGTTCGGGCTGACGGTTCCGCAGACCTGGAACGGGTGACACGGCCCGGGCCGGACTGCGGGCAGTCCACCGGAGCGGCAGGTACGTACACCGGGTCGGCGACGTGGGTCTTCGACACTTACCCTGACGAAAGGCCGGGGATCAGGTTCGACTACCAGGGACCCGCCACCGCCAAGCCGTGCAAGGTCCACCTGGTGGTCGTCCCGCTCAAGGACGGCACGAAGGGGTTCCTCCCCCACGTCCCAGGGCAGTACGTGCGCTCGACCGGGCCGCAGGGCTAGTGACCTGTCCGCAAGGTCAGGTGGGGAGCCAGAGTCGTAGGCAGGCGAGGGTGACCAGGGCTTTGTAGTGGCGGGCTCGTTCGTCGTAGCGGGTGGCGACGACCTTGTTCTCCTTGAGCTTGTTGAAGCAGCGTTCGACGACGTTACGGCGTCGGTAGACGGTGCGGTCGAGGCGGCACAGGCTCTCGCCTCGTCGCAGGCGTCCGCTGATCTGGTCGACGCGTTCGGGGATCGTGCAGGCGATGCCGCGTTTCCGCAGATAGGCGCGAATTTTCCGGGACGAGTAGCCCTTGTCGCCGACCACCCGCTCGGGCCGGGTCCGGGGCCGTCCGGGCCCACGCCGCGGGATGCGGATGCGGGCCATGACCGGCTCCAACTGGGTGCAGTCGTTGACGTTCCCGCCCGTGACCGTGAACGCGAGGGGCCGGCCGTGTCCGTCGCAGGCAAGGTGGATTTTGCTGCTCAGTCCGCCGCGGGAGCGTCCGAGTGCCTCGCCCGCCAGGGCCCCCTTTTCGGGCACCGGCCGCGTGCTGGTAGGCCCGCACGATCGTGGAGTCGACACAGACGATCGACCAGTCGACCTCACCGATCGCGTCGGACTATTGCTGGATGTGGGCCAGGAGCCGGTCCCAGGTCCCGTCGGCCGACCAGCGGCGGAACCGTTCGTAGACCGTCTTCCACGGCCCGTACCGTTCGGGCAGGTCCCGCCAGGCAGCCCCGGTGGACAGCTTCCACAGGATGCCGTTGAGGACCAGCCGCCGGTCCCGCACCGGACGACCCATCCGAGGCGGGGCCAGCAACGGCGCGATCA
The DNA here is from genome assembly GCF_053610945.1 of Streptomyces sp. NPDC054849. NCBI lineage: Bacteria > Bacillati > Actinomycetota > Actinomycetes > Kitasatosporales > Streptomycetaceae > Streptomyces > Streptomyces sp. NPDC054849. The sequence continues at coordinate 3,745 of NZ_JBSGZI010000047.1, read as the reverse complement.
CTTCCCAGGCCTGATCAGTCAGTTCATGTCGTCGCACCTCGAACGGAGCAACGACCTGCCGACATTGCGGACGCGCCCTCACAGGGCAATACACCTAGCCCTTCGAGCCCCGCTTCCAGTCCTGGAGGAGGAGTCCGAGCACCACGTCGTCCAGGAACTCGCCCATCACCCAGGCCGAGGAGCGCAGCACGCCCTCGCGGACGAAGCCGTTGCGCTCGGCGGAGCGCAGCATCGCGGCGTTGTCCGACAGCGTCTCGATCTGCAGCCGATGCAGGCCGCGCATGAAGCCGTAGTGACACAGCACCCCGACCACGTCCGTGCCGTAACCCTTGCCGCGAGAGGACGGCAGCAGCCCCAGCCCGATGTGTGCGGACCGGTTGTGGTTGTCGATGTTCCACAGCACGGCGTTGCCGACCAGCGTGCCGCCGTCCAGTTCCACCACCGAGAACGGGACGTGCCCTTGTTCAGCGTCGTTCACCACGAGCCGCGATTTTTTCGAGCCGGGCGTGATCGGCCGCCAGGGCCGGAGTTCGGACCGCGAGTAGGTGACCACGTCGTCGTAGAGTTCGGCCTGCAGGATCGGGATGTCGTCCTCGTGCCGGGCTCTGAGCCCCACCTTGCTGCCTCTTAGCATGCAAGGTTCCTATCCGACCGGCCTCGTCGGCGGCAAACCAATTGGTGGTCGCCGCAGTTGGTGAAGCGGCAACAGCACCTCGCGGCGCCGGCGATGCCGACGAGGGCCAGGGAGGGCGGCCCCCGTGCGGGGTTGCGGCTGGTCCCTGCAGACGGACAAGCCGCATCGGCACCGATGCTACGGCGGGGGCGGCGCGCGCCGTGCCCGCGCCGTAGCCTCGGTGGCTCCGAATCGGCTCTGGTCGCTCAGCCCACGCGCTCCACGCGCGCCCGCCGGATCAGGTTCTTGCCCGGCTCCCGCACCTGATCGAAGGCGGCGTTGTTCAGCAGCACACAACTGCCCGACGGACCGTTCACCGTCACCGTCGTGGAACGACCGTTGTCCAGATTCGTCACCTTCACCTTCGTCCCCACCGGGAACGTCCCACTGCTCGCCGCCGGTGCACCCGCCTCACCCGACAACGTCACCGTCGACCCCGGACACACCACTTCCCCGGTGGCCGGCGGCACCTGCACACCGGCCGCGCCGGACGCACCGGAAGCACCCGCCGCACCGGACACACCGGCCGGCGCGTCGCCACCACCAGCCACCCGCTCGATACGCGCCCGCCGGATCAGGTTCTTGCCCGGCTCGCGCACCTGGTCGAAGGCCGCGTTGTTCAGCAGCACACAACTGCCCGACGGACCGTTCACCGTCACCGTCGTGGAACGACCGTTGTCCAGATTCGTCACCTTCACCTTCGTCCCCACCGGGAACGTCCCACTGCTCGCCGCCGGTGCACCCGCCTCACCCGACAACGTCACCGTCGACCCCGGACACACGACGTCGGGGATGGCGGCATTGCTGGTCGCCACCGTGGCGACGACCCCTCCCGTCACCAGGGCTCCGGCGACGACAGAGAGCACGAGCTTCTTCTTGAGACTCATAGTCCGTTTTCTGGACACTGACACTCCTCGATCCGATGGACTCTGTCCCCCACGTCCTGCATACGGGCAGACGTCGCACGGGAGTTCAGTCCTGTCGCCACCTCACAAATTCGGGGTGAAGAGGTTTGGGCCGCTGCGTGGGCGTACCGCCGGGCCCGTGGGCCAGGGAGCACCGGCACAAAGAAGCAGGTCACAACCCCTGCACCCATGGCGGCGGTGTGGTGTGCGGCGCTCACACGGGCGGGGTGATCGACGCGGTGGCCGGGAGACCACAGGCGGCTTTAAGGTTCAGTTGATCCGCCCTTAATCAGCCCAAGGCAGTGGGCAGCGGGGCCCGTAGGCCCTCCGAGCAGGCCGCCGTCCACGCAGGGCGCAGCCTGAGCCGGCCGCAGCCCCGCGGGACGGCGAGATCCGGATGGGCTGTTCCGCGTGCCATCCGGCCATTTCCTCGGCCACGCGTACGGGGTGTCGAGGGACGTGGAGCCGAGCCGGAGCGGGCCGCAGGGTTTCGGACGCCTCACGGCGGCCACACGCATAGGAGTGACGGACTACCACGAGGAGAGGAAGCGCTCCCATGACCACGCTGATCCTGCTGATCGCGCCCATGGTGTTGGCCCTGGTACTCGTCCACGGCAGGGGCGGCCACCGTGCCCGCCACCGGACGAGCCGGTTCTGATCCACGTCCCGACTGGTCCGGTCCGGCGTCACACACGAGTACAAGCGAGGTGAGCACGGTGTCCATGCGTGCCAAAGGGTGGGCCAAATCCTTCCCCGTACACCGGGGGGTACGCGAGGCCCGCCGGTGGACCCAGGAACACCTGGAATCCCTGCAGTGGACGATGGACGCCCCCGACACGGCCCACTCCGTCCTGCTGACGGTGTCGGAGCTCGTCACCAACGCGCACGTCCACGCCCACAGCACCGCCCAGCTGGTGCTGACCTGGGACGGCCGGTGCCTGCACGTCAGCGTCGCCGACAGCGACCCCTGTCTGCCCGCCGCGCGCGGGCCCTCACGCGAGGCGACCTCCGGACGGGGTCTCGCCATCATCGACGCCCTCGCCGACGCCTGGGACGCCCACGCCTTCCACGGCGGCAAGACGATCACCGCCTGCTTCCAACCCCGCGGGGCACCCGCCCCGCACGCCGCGACGAGTCAGCAGGGTCCGCACGCCGGCGAGTCACCCGACGCCTGACGGCCCGTTCTCGCACAGTGGCGTGACTCCGTACTCACGATCACCCGGTCGATCCGTCCAAGCACCCTGCGCCGAGGCCCGCGCCCCGCATGCTCCCCACCTCGCCGGGGCCGTATGCGTATGTGCGGGCTCTCGGCGTATCTCCTCTGGGAGGAGCGAAAACGCCGCGGGGGCGGCCGACCCTCGTGGCCGGTCCGCCCCCGCGGCGTGAGCCGCCCGGGTCAGGCGCCCAGGTGGTGCCCCTTCGCCCACTTCTTCTCGCCGTCCGTGATGCAGGTCGAGCTGTAGACGGGCCCGGTGAACGCCGGGCGGTTGCTGGGCACCGCGGCGAACGAGGAGCAGTTCGACGAGAAGCCCGTGTGACCGCCGGAGAAGTAGTCGATGTCGACCCCGTCGTCGGCCAGAGCGGCACCGGCCCCGCCCAGCAGGATGCCGGCGGCCAGGACGGACGCGGTGACAGCAGAACGAATGCGCATGACTCCCCTAAGGATGTGTGGAACGACGCGCTGGTCGATGTGCGCGTCGGCCGGTCCAACCGCTCGGGGGCACTGCCGGAAACGGCAGTTCACTCCAATGCCCGCGACCGTAGCGTTTCGACACCCGACACCCGACACCCGACACCCCCTCCCCCTCACGCCCGTGCCGGACCACGCGCGCTCCGCGGTCCTGGCCATGGCGCCACGACGCCCGAGCAGGGCCGCCGCCCCGCAGCGTTGTCGTGGTCGGCATCCGTACACGGGAGCGGAGAAGGGTGACTGTGTGCGAGGAAGCGGTGGAAGTGCCTGTTACAGGGCCTGAACCCATTCGGCGCACAGCCCACGCCATGGCGTGAATGAACTGCTTATGTGGCTGAAACCTCCTCGCTCGGGCGCCGCAAAGACCATCGCGCGGCCCGTCCCGTGCCGGTCAACTGGGCTTTGACACTTGCCGCTTACAAGCGAGAGTTACGGACATGTCCGCATTGCGCAACACCCATCACAGGTTGTGGCGGC
>NZ_JBSGZI010000046.1:0-54778 GCF_053610945.1 Streptomyces sp. NPDC054849 | reverse complement strand
GGAACGACGCGACGACATCCACGAGGCCTTCCTCGGCCTCGCCACCTGCCTCATCACCCACCGCCACGTCCAACGCCTTTGTTAGGACCCCTAAGTACCTGACGCTGTCGGCGATCTTGGTAGTCACATTCTTCGGGCCTAGGGTGAGCCGCATGGACATGCGCAGGATCGTCGCAGTGCTGGCCGAGGAAGCCGAACGGCAGATTCGAGAGCAGATGTGGGAACTGGCGCCGAGCGACCGCGTTCTCGCTCTTGAGGCCGAGGCCGGCCTGCGCCGCGTTGTCGGCCCGCCGGACGTCCAGGAGGCATTGCCCCAGATCGACCGGCTCGGACAGCTGCGGGAAGCTCTTGCCGTTCTGGCGGTCTCCCTCGCTCGTACCCACGGCCGCCTGGCCTGGTTCCTCTCCGGTGCTATCGACGCCCTCGAACCGGTCTTGCGCTGGCGTGCCCTGACTGCTGACCGGGGCAGCACTTTCGGCACTGTCCTCCCGAGCCTTGAGGAATACACGGAGGCGGAGGATGCCGTCCGCCGACTCCGCGACACCCTTGCGCAGATCACTGCCGAGTCAGTCAACCCCAGCAACGTTCGACCAGGTCAACAGACGAACGAGGCCTGAGACTCCGCCGGTGGAACCGTGGACCCTAACCTGGCCCTGCTCCTCGGCCTCAACTCCATCCACCCCAGCACTGAAGAGGACTGATCACGCACAGCGGCCCGGAGGGCAGGCCGCGCCTCCGGCGAGGCTGGCCAGCCCCCTCGGTATCGGAGCCGCGGGCTACGGCGTCGGCTCCCACGCTTCGGGGCCTGTCCCCTCCACTCCACGAAGTCGGGGGTCGGTGAGAACCACGTCCTCAGCGCGGCCAGGGCCGCAGGTAAGGAGCGTCTCATCGAAATCCCCCATGACGTGGCCTCCGGCCCGCACCTAGACCTGCGGAGAGGCTGCCCACCCACCGGGGAGCCCCCGCCCCCGTTTGGACCCGGCGGCCAGGGCGCGGAACCGGTGGCGTGCTTGGTCGTTGGAGGGCTGGGACGCACCTCGTCCCGGGCATGTCCTGCCGTTCTCCTCGGCCTGCCCGGGATGGTCCCGGGTCCTGACGTCTGACGCGTTCCGTTCCTTGCTGCTGTCGCCGGGGGAAGGGTGTCGCCGTTCGTGGTGGTGGCAGCGTCGGGTGTCAGGACCAGTTTCCGGGTTGTGCTTCGACCGGTGCGGGTGGCGGTTAGGGTCGTGGCCGGCCTGCGCCGATAGGGCGTGCGTGGGTGAGGCCCGGTGCTCAGAGCGCTCTGGGGCAGCAGTACCACCGGGCCGCCCCACCGTCACCAGCCGCCGATCAGCTCGTGTCCCGACTCCGCCCCGCGAAGCCGGCGGGACGGCGAGCCGGCTCTTACATCCGTGTCACGGTGGTGGGGTCGGCGTGCCACTCGCATCCGCCGCGCTCCGGCGAGATGAACGCCACCGTGTGCCGTCGGCGGCCGCCGGGCGGGTCGGAGGCGTCTTCCCAAGTCGATGTCCCGCAGGATCCCGGCCCGCCGTACGCGTCCTGGACACGCTCCCCCTCGGCTGCGCCCTCGGTCCCAGGGCCTCGCCATGGCCTGACGGGCGGGCGGGCTCGCTATTGCCGCGGTTTTCCGGGGTTTCGTCCTGCGCGCCTGCGGCTGCTGGGAGCATCGGGGTAGGTGAGAGGTCTTGCCCGTGCCGCCACCGCAGGAGCAGACGATGGAACCGACGACACGATCCCGCCCTTCAGCAGACGTGTTCCCCTTGAAGGTCGCCTTCTGCGGCTTTTGCCGGGCCACTGCGGCCACGGGCGGAGCTCGGACTCTCAGCGCCGAGGGGGAGTTCCTGTCGGTGACCTGGCACACCCCTGCCTGCCCGCACCACGCAGCCGATCTCATCCTCGCTGGGCAGTTGACGCCAACTATCTCCGCCGAATCGCGGGAGGCGCGGAGAACTGGCTAGGCACCCTGCCAAGGCCGCGCGGGAAGCACACGGGGAGCGCCTGGGGGGCTCCTGGCGCGGTGACATTCCTTGGGCGTGATCGTTTCTCAGCGCATGAAGCCCATGCCGCGCATCATCACTGTCGCCCTGTTGGCCGCCCTCCCGCTCACCGTCGCCGTTCCCGCCTTCGCCGACGGCCCCCATGGCCTTGGCGACATCACCGCCGACAAGGTGCCCGAAGCAGCCATCGCCGGGGCGGCTGGGCAGGCCAAGCCCAATGTCCCGTTCGGGGTCGCCAAATTCGTCCAGGATCGCGCAGGGGAGGCCTTCGTCAAGGCGCAGGGCAAGAAGGAAGCAGTAGTCAACTCATAAGGCGGCGGCCGTGGGGCTGTGTGAGTCGGGTTGCAGGGACGGCCATGGGCAGCCCTTGACCGGGCTGAGAGCCTGCGGTCCGCCGCCTGAGAGACCCCCCGACGAACCCCAGCGCGGGCTGCCACCACCCGGCGGCGGCCCGCGCTGTCGTGTGTCCGGGACCAGCCCCAGACGCCCGCAAGGGTGCATTTTTCCCTCGCGTACGCGTAGGAGGCTTGTGCGGTGTGCTCCCAGCTCGCTCCAGACTCAGGGCGTTCCCCGGTCCTGGGCACCGTCGTTGGCCTGATCGAGTGGTCGAGGCTGAAGCGGCCCTTTCGGGGACGTCGTGCGGCTTCTGTGACCGACACCATCGAGTAGCCCTGCACCGTGCAGGAAGCACACCATCAACGAAAGGGCGACAGCATGTCCGGATCGTGGAAGGTTTATGTGGACACCAACCTTGTGGGTTCAGGCAAGATCAGCGAGGCCGCCATCGTCGGCCATGACGGCGTCGTATGGGCAGCCAGCCCGGGGCTTCACATCTCGTCCGACGAGGTCGCAGGTTTCGTGAAAGCCTTCGACGACCCGTCCGCCGCCAGGACCCAGGGCCTCCGTCTCGGCGGCCGCAAGTACTTCACCCTTCACGCCACCGACAGCAGTATCTACCTGAAGTCGAACGCGGACGGGGTTGTCGCCGTTAAAACGGGCCAGGCAGTCGTCATGGGCGCATACCAGGCGCCCATCCAGGCAGGAGAAGCGACCCCGGTCGTCGAACAGTTCGGCGAATACCTGAGGGGTTCGGGCTACTAGGACACATTTCGCGTTGCTCTCCGAGCTCGTAGGTGTCCTTCGTGCGGCCCGGTCCGAGGAGCCGCTCCGCTACTTTGCGGCTGCTGTCTGAGCTAGGGCGCCGGAGCCAAGGAGGCCCGTACGGCATCCCGCCGACGGGCCTCCTTCATGCGTCCAGCGCCCTCCGCGGGGTCAGCGGCGGTACATGACGTACAGCTTGCCGGTGTGGGAGGCCGCGGCCGGCTCGTCCATGGAGGTGATGCGCTTCCCGCCGACGTAGCCGGCGTCGAGCCATGGGGCGGCGTCGGTGTAGGTGGCGGCACGCAGGGCGCCGTCCAGTTCCTGGCGGATGGCCCAGATCTTGGACTCGTGGACGGTGAGGGCGAGCCCGCGGGGGGTGCTCCAGTTGGCCTTGGAGACGTCAGTGCGCCAGCTGGTGTCCGAGCCGGAGATCATGAAGTGGACCTTGTTGTCGCCTCCGCAGGCCAGTCGCCACACCTGCCCGGTTCCGTGGGGGACCATCGCGGCGGCGCTCTTGACCCGCCAGTCGACGTTGGACTGGAAGGCACGGCTCCAGCCGCTGCCTCCGTCGGTGTTGTGGTAGAGCAGGCCGTCGGTTCCGACGTGTGTCAGCCAAATCCGGTTGGGGATCGCGGCAATGGAAGGGGCGAAGCCCGACCGGTAGCTGTCCCACTTGCCGATGCTGCTCCAGCCGCCGGACGTGGTGTAGGTGCGCCAGTACAGGCCGCCGTTGGTGCCGGTGACGGCGTAGAACAGCTTGCCTTTGAACGCGCACAGGGCGGGGGCGAAAAGGCTCTGGTCCTGGCCGATCCGCTCGGGCTTGCGCCACACCCCGTTCTCCAGGCGGCTCCACATCACCGCCTTGTCCTCGCGGATGAACGCGACGTGGAGCCTTCCGTCGAAGGAGGCCAGAGCGGGCGGGGTGATGCTCTTCCACGGAAGAGTGACCGGCGCGCTCCAGCTGCTCCCGGTACGCATGGCGTATTCGAGCGTGCCGACGGGGAAGGGCACCGGGTCGCCGGTGTACTTCACCCTCAGTTCGTGGTGGCCGTCGCCGTTGAAGTGCCAGGCGGTCTGGCCGCGGTGGGACAGGACGGCCAGGTCCTGGCGGTCCAGCCCGATGGTGCGGACACAGGACAGGTCGTCGTAGTTGCGGAAGAGGTGCATGAAGGTGACGAAGGACTTCCCGACCTCCCAGGCGATCGTCGCCCACGTGGGCATGCTGAACTTCGTCAGGATGTCAGCGGCCATGAGGTAGTAGTCGATGGACTTGATGGCCTTGTTCAGGGCCTTCTGGAGCTCGCTGAACCATGCGGCGTTGCTCTGGTCGGCTTCCCAGCAGCAGATCGTCGTGCCGACGAATCCGGTGGAGGGCCCGTCGAAGAAGACCTTCCTGGCGGCGTTGAAGGACCGGGTGTCGCCCTTCTTTCGACAACTGAGCCCCCGCCGCGTCCAGCAGGATCTGCTCCAGGTCGGTGGGCGTCTTCCCCTGCCGCAGCCGGTCCGCACCATGCAGCAGCGCCCCCAGCAGCACGTTTGCGTAAACGCCCTGACCCAGCGCCAACACCTGACCCACACGCTCCTGCGCCCGCTGCCCCGACAGCAGCCCCCGCAACCGCTGCAGCCGGTCCTGCTCCGTCGACTCCACCTGCTCAGACATCACGACTCCCTCACCATCAACCCTGTCCGTAACCAATCAGCTACGGACCGTTACAGGCTAGGGTGCTCCGACCGGCCCAATCAGCGCAGAAGCGTTAAATCAGACATGAAAGGGCGAAAAAACACCGTCTTGCGCCGGGCCTCTCCGGCGGGCAGGCACCCGGAATGCCTCTGGACCCCGCGTACAGGCCGTCGGACCACCGGAACAGCCAGTACCGCGCTGAGCATTGGGTCTTGTGGCCGGCCTTCCGGCCTGGGCCGGGCGGTGCGGCGTCGGGCAGGGTTCCGCCGGACGTAACCCGGCTGGCTTCAAGATCGTTGGCTGGGCATGAACAACACCAAGCGGGTACTTGCTGCGTTCGCCCTCGCGGGGGCCGCTCTGTCGTTCACGGGCACCGCAATGGCTGACCAGAGCGACGGTCTCGGGAACATCGGGAGCGTTGCACGGGACGAGTCGTTCAACTTCAACTCGCAGACCTTCGGTGACTCGGTGAACAACGGGATCGGAAACGTGATCAACGCAGTCGACGACCTCCAAGGGACAGGCGACCAGCTCACCTAGAAGCCGTTCCACCTCGGCCAGACCATGCCCGCCCCGGTACGGATGTTGTCACTGTGCCGGGGCGGAGCCGCGCCCGTCCCTCGGGTGAACGGCGCCCCAGGGCCTGCCGGGCCGGCCCGTCCGGCGGACCCTTGGAAGAGGGACCCGCGAGAAGGGCCCGGTGTGACGCTGTACCCGCCGGTTGAGCCGATGCTGGCGCAGGCTGCCGAGGCGCTGCAGGGCCCGGGTGTGCTGGCGGGCGGGGCTGCCTTTGAGCAGAAGTTCGACGGGCACCGCGCGCTCCTCTTCACCTCGGCCTCTCCGGGTGGGCGGGTGGTGGTGCAGACCCGCCGCGGATCGCTGGTGCAGGACCGGTTCCCGGATCTGGTGGCCGCAGCGGAGCGGCAGTTGCCGGGCGGCCTGGTCCTCGATGGCGAACTCCTCGTCTGGGACGCCGAGGCGGGCCGGCTGTCGTTCGAGGGGTTGCAGCGCCGGGCGGCGGCCCGCAGCCGGGGCGCCCCCGGCCTGGCCGTCAGGTGGCCGGCCTACTTCGTGGCGTTCGACGTGTTGCAGCTGGACGGGGTGGAGCTCCTCGCCCGCCCGTACCGGGAGCGCAGGGCGCTCCTGGAGGACCTGTTCACCGACCACGCCCTGACCGCCCCGTGGACGCTGTGTCCGATGACCACCGACCCGGTCACGGCGCGCGAGTGGCTGGAGTCCTGGACGGACGTGTCAGGTGTCGAAGGCGTCGTGGCCAAGGGCATGAACCAGCCCTACCGGCCCTCCGTACGGGGCTGGACCAAGGTCCGCCGCCGCGACACGACCGAAGCCATCATCGGCGCCATCACTGGCACCCTCGCCCGCCCGCAGCTCCTCGTCCTGGGCCGCCACGACCCGGCGGGCCGCCTGCGCGCGGTCGGCCGGACGGGCCTGCTGCGGCCGGAGCAAGCCGACCAGGTGGGGGCATTCAGGCGCGCAGCTTCGTTCACGTCCAACCGTTCTCGTGTACAGAGCCAACACAGTCATAAATGAGCGAGTAGCCCGAGGCCCGCTGGGTCACCGCCGAGGAGTTCACCGGACTGCGCCCCACGTTCGCCGGCAACCGTCCCTTCTTCGACGATGTGCTGCCGACGCGGGGACATCAGGTTCCCGAGGGAGCCTGTTCAGAACTGACTCCCCACCGCGCCGGCCACTCCGCTCCGGCTACTTCGCGCTCAGTGTTCGTGCGTCACCTGAGCCAGCAGCTCACGGATCTCCCGCAGGCTCATCCGCGTACCGGGGTCGGAGTCCCGCTCCTCGATCTGCGCGAAGTGCTGTTCGGCCGTGGCCAGGTCGCCGCGGCGCCGGGCCAGTCGGCCGGCGAGGCGGTGGCCGGCGAGGTGGCCCGGGTACTCGGCGAGGATGTCCGCGACGAGTGGCGCGGCCTCCTCGTCGCGTTCCGCCTCGACGAGCAGCTCGGCCAGCTCGGGACGGGGATCGACGCGCCGTTCGAGCGGTCCGGGCGGTGGGTCGAAGTCGCCGGAGCGCTCCACCGCGCGGCGCAGCCACTGTTCGGCCTCCGCGGTGCGTCCGAGCCGGCGCAGCGCCCTGCCGAGGTGGTACGCCGCCTCGGGGATGTCGTTCTCCCACGCCTTCACGAGCCACCGCTCGGCCTCGGCGTACCGCCCCCAGCGCACCATGCTGCGACCGGCCAGGAACGCGGGCCGCGCCAGACCGCCCTCGGCGGCGCGCACATACCAGCGCTCCGCGAACTGCGGGTCCCCGCCCCGCTCTTCGGAGGTCCAGCCGACGCCCCAGGCTGCCCTCGCGTGACCGAGCTCCGCGGCCTTCAGCGTCCAGATGCCGGCGGCCCGCTCGTTCTTCGCGTGGGTGTGGATCCCGGCGATGCTGTACGCAGCCCCCGCGTCCCCGGCCTCGGCGGCCGGCTCGAAGTACGGCACGAGCAGGGTCTCGTCGGCCTGGCAGTCCTGCAGCATGCGGCCGAGCTCGAGCAGCGCGCGCGGAGTGCCGGTCTTGCGGTACCAGTCGGCGGCGTCGGGCAGCCGGTAGAGGCGGTCGAGTGCATCGGCGTGCGCGAAGCACTCCTCGGGACCGCCGGACTCCGCAGCCGCCCGCAACTCGGGCAGGCGCGCCGAGAGACCGGGGTCGGGCAGCCGGGCGGGGTCGGCGCGAATCGCCGCGATCTCCTCGAGCTGCTCGACGAACATCTTGGGCAGGCCGCCGTACTGATCGTTCTCGTCCTCGGTGTCGCCGGTGAGACGCAGCCATCGCTCGGCCTCGTCCAGCCGCCGCTGCATGATGCCGATCAGACCGAGGTAGAAGCGGGCATAGTCGTGACCATCGGGTGCTGCGGCCGCCGTCTCGAACCAATGCTCGGCCGTGCGCTGGTCACCCCGCTCGAAGGCCCAGACACCCAGGACGTAGGCCGCGCCCGAGTAGCCGAGCTCGTGCGCCCGTACGGCCAGGGCGCGTGCCTCCTCGATCCGGTCGCTGTCGCGGGCCACCAGGATGGCCTGCTCGACCAGGGCCTGGTGCGATCCGACTGCCGCGGCTCGCGCGTAGAGAGCCTCCGCCGCGCGGATCGTGCTCGGGTAGTACGTGAACATGTCCGCGTACTCCGGGTCCCGCAGCGGACTCAGCGCCTCGAACGCGGCCTCGGCGTCCCCGTCAGCCTCCGCCCGCGTGAGCCGCTCCTCCCAGAGCTCAAGGTCGTCGACGATGTTCTCGATCACCTGACGGGCCGAGGCCGCCTTGCGGTCACCCAGTTCGGCCGCCTCGTCCAGCTGCGCCTGTGCTTCGGCGAAGGCACCGTGGCGGGCGGCCTTGAGCACCGCGCCGTTGGTGAGGCTCTGGACGTGGCCGAGTGCGGCTCCCCGCGCGTACCACTCCTCTGCTCCGTCCTGGTCGCCGGACTCCTTCAGGAGTGTGGCGAGCCCGAAGGCGCAGCCGCCGTCACGGTCGGCAGCGCTGCGGTACCAGCGCTCGGCTTCGGCGAACTCCCAGCGGTCCTTGTGGCAGATCGCGAGCGTGCGCGCCGCATCTGCGTCCCCGTGCTCGGCGGCCTTGGCCCACCAGGGCAGGGCCTGGTCCATCCGGCCGCTCTTGCCGAGGAATGTGGCGTAGGCGCGGTACGCGCCGTCCTGTCCGGCCTCGGCAGCGGCCGCCAACTCGGCTTCCTGGTCGCGTATGTGCTCATGCGTTTCCCCGTGTGTCATTCCGTGATCGTGTCAGGCGGCCACGGCCGGTGCGGATACGGGGGTGCCGGGGTGGAAGGACACGTTCCACCTCAACGCGAAGCGCCCCTCGACCTGCTGTGCTGCGCCTGGCCGAGGCAGCCCGACTGCGCCCGCCCCAGCCGCCCGTGGCCATGCGCACCGGCAAGCGGGGCGCCGTGGTGTGGGACTGGCGGGAGGTACGGGAAGCACACGGGTACGGGCCGACGCCAGCCGCCCGCTGACCGGCACGGCGGCCCTGCCTGAGGTCACACGAGGGAGAAGTCGATGAAGTCGATATCTCCGAGGACCACCTGCAGACCGTGCGCGTGCTCGCCGCCACCGCGGAAGTAGGCGTGCCCCAGGGCACGGGAGAGGATCAGCTCGTGCTGCTTCTCGCCGGCACCCCCCCCACGGCGGCGAACATCTCCCGCGTCACCGCGCCGGGCAGACGTGCCGTGATCAGCCGCAAGCGGGCATCATCCGAAAATGGGCGAACTTACTCAGGGGGTGTTGTGGCGCGGGCTGGGCTGCAGCTCACGATCTCGATTGCTGCGCGCAGTCCGCTGGGGTGGTCGCCCATGAGTCTGGTGGTGACGAAGATGGCGTTGATCATGCTCAGGCCTTGATCTTTCAGGTGCTGCTGGACCGTGTCCATGGACCTGCCTGTCACCAGGAGGCGTCGGCATTCGTCGATGTGGTCGGCGAACCACTGCGCACGCTCAGGGGTCAGACCGCTGACGTTGGTGAGGAGTTCTTCCGCCGTGGGGCTTGACATGTCGGTGATCTTTTCAGCGGATCACTGCCACCTCCACACAGTTTCTGCTCGGCCTACTGCGCCCAGTCCACGCCCAGCTTGGCGAGCGCCCGAAGCTGGTCGGGGTGGAGCCGGTCGCGGCGGGCTTTCTGGTTGCTGATCCAGATCCCGGTGCGGTGTTCGGTGCCGTCGGGGAGCCGCTCGACGACGGTCCGCCCTGGCATCCCGCTCTCCCGGACGATGTGCTGCGTGAGGGCCTGGAGGCCCTTCTGGAAGGCTTCTCCGCCTGCGCGTGGCCCGGACGCCGTGGCCGGCTTCGCCGGGGCCCTCCGGGCGCGTACGGCCTTCTGCGTTTTCACGCCCAGCGCGTCGAGCCTGCGCTGCTGCTCCTCGTTGAGCTTGCTGAAGTCCCGGCGCTGCGAAGCGAGCCAGCGGCCGACGTCCTCGTCGTGCAGGGTGACCCCGGGCACGACGTCGGCGAGCCGGGCGCCGCCGGCCAGGAGTTGGGCGAGGTAGGCGTAGTGCCGCTGCCAGTCGACCGTCCACCCGTTCTCGCGCGGCCGTGAGCTTCTCCGCCCGCCGACCGGCTGATGTGCCGCGTTGGGGTGTCTGGGGCTGGCCGCGTTGGTGTCAGTGGTTGTTTCCGCGGGTGAGGGGCGTGGTGGGGCTGACGCTTGTGCGGTCGTGGTTGTGGCGTGGGTGCGGTTTTTGTGGTGTCGGTGGAGTGCGGTGGGTGTGGGTCATGGCTTGGGTGGGTTGGTTTTGAGGTAGTTCTCTATCTCGCCGGTGAGGCTTGGTTGTGCGGTGGAGGGGCGGCCTTGGGGGCGGGTGGATGCTTCGTGGATGCCGAGGCTGCCGGTCCAGATGTAGCCGAAGGCGGATTCGTCGTCGATGTCCGGGCTGATCTGGATGTCGAGTTGTTTCAGGCGGGCTGTGGTGGCGGCGATGTAGAGGGTGGCTGTGACGCGTCGCTGGGGGTAGAGGGTGTAGTCGCGGATGGTTTCGCTGGCGGTGGTGTCGATGAACGCAGCGTGGCCGTCGGGGCCGACGCGGACGTCGTAGTGGTAGGTGTGTGCGGCGAGTTTGATGGTGCGGGATTCGATGCCGCGGTTTTCGAAGGTGACGTAGAAGCGGGCGTAGGTGAGGCCTTTGGCTTCTTGCCTGCGGCCGCGTCGTGGTTCGTCTTTCGTGAAGCTGTGTACGCGGACGCGTAGTCCGGTCCATTGCTTGGACTGGTACTCCTGCCAGTCACCGATGACGTTCGGGACGTCCATGTCTTACCCCCTGTCTGGCCTGGGGATTGTATGCGGGGCAGGCAGGTTGGATGTGTGGCGCGGGCGGCGCGTGAGGGCCTTCTGTGCCTGTTGCAGGTGGTGGCGGGCTTGGTGGAGGTGGGTGCGGGAGGCTGCGGGTTCGGGCTCGGGGAGGTGGTGGTGTGCCTCGAGCAGATGGGCTGCTGCCTGAGCGGCGTGCTGGGCGGCCTGGGTGAGGACAGCGAGCTGGCGGGCTTGGTGTGGAAGCCCCCGGGCTCGCCTTGGCCCACGCAGCAACTGACTCCACCGCAGCAGGCCCCCGAATCCGGTTCCGCGCTACGTACCGTTTCGGATCTTTGGCGCATCGTGCGGCCGGGTCGGGAATGGGCTGTGTCGGGAGGGAGGCGGGCCGGTCATTAGAGTGATTCGCATGGACATGCGAAGGATCGTCGCAGTGCTGGCCGAGGAAGCTGAACAGCAGATCGAAGACCGTGTATGGAAAGTGGCACCGGACGACCGCGCACACGCTCTTACTACCGAAGCCGGCCTGCGTGAGGCTGTAGGCCCGCCGGACCCCCAGGAGGCCTTGCCGCAGATCAAGCGGCTCGAACACCTGCGGGAATCGCTCGCCGTTCTGGCGATCTCCCTGGCGCGTACTCACGGCCGCATGGCCTGGTTTCTCTCCGGTGCTCTCAACGCGCTTGAACCGGTCCTGCGCTGGCGTGCCATGCCTACGGACGGTGGAGGCTCCTTCGGCACCGTCTTGCCAAGCGTTGAGGAGTACACGGAGGCGGAGGAGGCTGTCCGCCGGCTTCAGGACGTCCTTGCACAGATCAGCCGAGCCCGTTGACCCCGGTCCGACACGGTTGATCTAGGGATCATCGCGGGAGCGTGCGGATCGGTGCGTATAGCTTGGACGGTCTGGTCGATGAGTTGGCGGGGCGGGGGGGGGGTCGATGGTGGCGGGGTCGGCCGTGGCCCAACCATGACCGGCCGGCCCCGCCGCAGGTACGGCCCGGCAGTTGCTCCAGCGCCCGGCTTGGTACGCACACATCCTGAAACGGGGTCGTGGCCGCAGGAGGTCACACCGGGCGCACGGTGGCCGTGGGCGGCTTCCTGGTGCGCGGGGGTGCGGTAGGCGGTTAGGGCGGGTGGGCTACAGCCGGATCGGCACTACGGTGACGCGCGGATCCGGCCGTCCCGGGCTGGGCTGGGCTGGGCTGGGAAAGTCTGGTGTGTCTGTGCGCCCCGAGCCTGCTTCTCGCCGCCCTGTTCATGGCCACCCGGGGTGCGCGGCCGCTGGACGTCCGCGGCCTGCGCCGATGGTCAGCCGATGTTCAGCCAAGAGGTCCAGAGCGACTGGTTGAGGTTGTCGCCGTTGGCGCCGTCACGCCGCATCACGGAGAAGCGGATCTTCCCATCCTCGCGCATGTCGTAGTTGCATACGCCGGAGGAGCCCGTGCCTCCCGTCTGGTGGCACTCGCCGGTGCGTCCGTAGTTGGTTTCCCACTTGACGACGACCCTCAGGCCGTCAGACTTCCCGTCCTTGACCCAGATCTTGTCGCCGTAGGACTTGAAGCAGCCCTCTCCGGCGTACTGACCGGCGTAGTCTTCCACCCACTCGCAGGCGTCGAATGCAGCCGCTGCGTAGGGGTCTCCTGCCGGGATGGGTTCTGCCGTGGAGATCTCGTCCGCCGCGTGCGCGGGGGCGATAGCCAGAATGGTGCCGGCGAGGGCCATGGCCGCCGTTCCTATGAGCCGAAATCTCACTGAGTGCCTCCAGATTGCAAAAATGATCATGTTCCGGTCGTTGATCTTGCCTCATCGACTGGCGACTCGTCCAGGATGATCACTGCGCAAAAGCGAGGCATGAACTGACTTATGGCTTATATGGCGTTGCCTTCACCAAGGGCCGCCTGTGACGGCACCACCATGTGGTGGTGCACCGCGAACCCGGCGCCCCGCTCGTCTCCTGCGGCGGCTTCCTGGGTGCCGCTGAAAGGGGGGCTTGTTGGTGTGCGGGTGCTCGCTGGCCTGGTGTGTTAACGAGATGCTGAACCAGCTGGAGCAGGTGGCCGCGAACGGCGGGAGCTCATCCCGGCCCCTGCCTCAGCTCCGAGCTTCCGAGCTCCGTGGTCGCGCCGTGCCGCTGCCCGGGGGAACGCGTGGTGCGGCGCCGGCTGACGGAAACCCCCCCTGTACGGCCCCCACGCCGGTATATGCGGCGCCGGAGCGGGCTGACTACCTGTAGGCCGTTTGAGGGGAGGAGCGGGGGCCGCCACGGCGGCCCCCGCTCCCGTTTGTCCAGAGCCGGCTCGCCCCCTCAGGGGTGAGGTTCGCCCTCGTGTACGCGTAGGCGGCTTGCTCCAGCCGCTCGGGCAGGCCCAGCCGTACGGCGGCCCCCGCGGTCAGCGCGACCAGCGGATCGGAGTCCTTGCCGTTGCGGTCCAGGCGCGGTGTACCGAGCCCGGACTCCTTCAGCGTCCACTCCACCAACTGCGGAACAGAGCCGGCCGGGCAGTCCAGCACGATCTCGTCGACGGCCTACGTGCTCCCGTCACGGTCCAGGACCACGAGGGGACCGTGCGGGAACCGCGGGTCGACGGCCGCCTGCGGGGCGGCTTTCCTCGCCGGGCGGCGCGACGTCGCCGACGACCCGGCCACCTCCACGACCAGATCCGATGCAGCGGCGATGGCGGCGGGGGCGGGTTCTCCACGGGGCCGGTGAACGCCTCCGGAACCGCCGCAGGCTCGGGCGCGGGATCGGCGGCGGCCGGCGCGGGGTACCGCTCGGCCCAGCCGTCCAGCAGCCGCAGACGGGCCTGCATGCGCGGGGGGCGCGGCTCGAAGCGGCCGCTCTCCCAGTTCTTCACCGTCTGCGGCGTCGACTTCAACGCGGCCGAGTGCCGGGCCTAGGTGACAGCGGCCGCCTCACGCAGCCGCGCCCGCTCCGCTGGAGAGGGCAACTGCGGTTCGCCCTCCAGCCGTGCGTCCACTGCGTCGAACAGTTCTTCCTGGCTCGGTCCGAACGTGCCGTCGACCACGCACTGGTCGGCGTACGACGGTAGGGCCCGCCGTCCGCGCGCCGAGGCGCTCCGGGCGGTGTGCGCGTGCGGATGGAGCAGCGCGGCTCAGTACCCCCTGGCGACCGGCCCCTGTACGAAGCGGATGTAGACCTCGCGGGACCGCTCGCGGACTGGACTGCGCATCTGTCCGTGGTCCGGAATGCGCGGCCAGCCGCTGCCCGAGCCGCTGGCCGCGCTCCTGGTCGAGATGGCCGGGCAGCTGACCGCCACGGCCGCGGACGCGCCGTGGGCCGCGCTGCGCGCCGCGGGTGTGCTGGAGCGGATCGCCGCCCGGGTGGGCCGAGACGCCGCGGGCGCGCTGGGCGACGACGGTATGTCCGCCGATGCGGTGGCCACGGCGCTGGGGACCACCCGCTCCAAGGCCCTGGTCCTGACGGCGCAGGACAGGTAACGGCGGGACGTCCGTGTCTGGAGAAGTGACCGCGGTCGCCCTGGTCAGGTTTCGATGTAGGCGACCACGACGACGGTGCGCAGTGCGGTGACGAAGTACAGGACGCGGACGTCCTCGATCTCGTCGGCGTATTGGCGCAGCTCAGGCCGCGTGCCGTCGGCGGGGATCGGCTCGCCGATCTCGGGGTCGACGGAGATGGCGACCAGGGCGCGGTCCAGGGCGTGGATCTGACGCTCGGTGGTGAGTTCTTCGAGCTGCTTGGCCGCGGAGTCGCTGAACGCGATCCGGGCGCGCCGTGCGGCCATCAGGCGACGGCCGGGCGCTGGCCGGCGAGGCGCGCGAGATGAGCCTCGCGCAGCTCTTCCCAGGGCGTGCACTCCTCCACCGACGGGAGGCCGTTGGTGGCGATGTCCTCAAGGACGGCGGCGAGCCGGTCTGCGTTCTCGCGGGTTCTGGCGGCGTAGGCCCGGACCGCGTCCGCGGCCGCGGGTTCCAGTGGCTGGCGCACGGTGCTGGCGGGGGCCTGCTGTTGGCTCATCGGGTGCTCCTGGGCAGTCATTCGGCGTCTGGTACCACGGTATCGCCGGGGTAGGTCACCGGACCTTGGCACGGACGAACCCGGCCCCAGTAATCGGCGTGCGACGAACCGACCACGGCCCTCGACGTCAGCACCCAGGCCGAGATACTCGCGATCCTGGGACGGCTCCAGCGCGAACGGGGTCTCGGCCTCCTCCTCATCACGCACGACATCGAGCTCGCGGCCGCCGTCAGCGACCGGATCTACGTGATGTACGCGGGCCGGATCGTCGAGACGGCGCCCGTGGGGGAACTCTTCACCTTCCCCCGGCACCCCTACACCGCGGGCCTGCTCGGCTCGTCACCGCCGCTCGACGGGCCGCTCGACCGCCTCACCCCCATCCCCGGCGCCCCGATGGGACTGCTGGAGTCCGCTCCCGGCTGCAGCTTCGCGCCGCGCTGCCGATTCGCCGAGCCCGGCCGCTGCGACCTGGCCGCGCCCCCACTGCAACGGCACGGCCCGGCGGAGGTCGCATGCCACCGCACGGCCGAACTCGCCGGGGTGGCGGCCCCTTCCCCCGCATCCCGCAAGGAGGACCGTTGACCACCGACCCCACCCATGCGCTCCTGACGGTGAGCGGACTGCGCAAGACGTACCGGACCGGCGGGACCGAGGTCGTCGCGGTCGACGACCTGTCGTTCACCCTCCGGGCGGGCGGGGCCCTCGGCATCGTCGGCGAGTCGGGTTCCGGGAAGACCACCACGGCCCGGATGCTGATCGGACTCGAACGCCCGGACGCGGGACGGATCCTCGTCCAGGGCGAGCCGCTGGCCGCGTCCGTACGGGGGAGGGCGGCGCGGCTGGCCCGGGCCAAGGCCGTCCAGATCGTCTTCCAGGACCCCTACCTCTCCCTGGACGCCAGGATCAGCATCGGCGCGACGGTCGAAGGCGTGCTCCGGCTGCACGGGACCCACGACCGCACCGCCCGGGCCGCCCGCGTCAGGGAGCTGCTCGCGCAGGTGGGTCTGGGTGACCGGGAGGCGGCCGCCCTGCCCCGCCGGCTGTCGGGCGGGCAGCGCCAACGCGCCGCGATCGCCCGGGCGCTGGCGGTCGAACCCGCCGTGCTGGTGCTCGACGAGGCCGTGTCCGCCCTGGACGTGTCCGTGCAGGCGCAGGTGCTCAACCTGCTGTCCGACATCCGGCGGGACACCGGGATCGGGCTGGTCTTCCTCAGCCACGACCTCGCCGTCGTCCGCTACGTCTGCGACGAGGCGCTCGTCATGTACCGGGGCCGGACCATGGAGCACCGCCCGGTCGCGGAACTCCTCACCTCCCCCCGGGACCCGTACACCCGGCTGCTGCTCGCGTCCGTGCCCCGCCCGGGCTGGGACCCCGACTCGATCAGCCGCAGCAGGCGCCGGCTCGACCCGTTCACGGGCGCCGGCGACCGTGGAGGCAGCCGACCGGCCGCGGCGACGTAGCGCGTTGCGGCGTACGAGGCATGACCCTCTGAAAGGTCCTTGCCTCATAGGCTCCCCGGCCGGCTCCGCCGCGAGCCGTCCCTCACAGCCTGCGGTCCCGCTCACGGACGGCGGCGGCGTCCCCCGGGACGCCGTGCACCTGCCCGCCCGGGACCGCAGGCGGACGGGTGCGCGGTGACGCACCGCTTGCGGCGGCGGAGGCGTCGGAGGTCTGGAGACCGCACGACATCTCCGGCCACCGGCAGGCGCACGCCTTCTGCGTTCATCGGGAAAGGTACGTTTCCCGGCGCGGGCCGACATCCGTACGGGGGATTCGGGGCGCCACTCGCTGCCGAACTGCGGGTTGTGATTCACGATCGGCGGATGCAACCCCGGCCAGGGAGGACCCCATGAGCACTCCGTTCGCGTCCGCCGCCCCGTACCACGCCCGCTACCGGCCGCCGTACCCGGCGGAGTTCTACACGCTGCTCGCGGACCGGTTCGCGCTCGACGGCTGGCAGACCGTACTGGACCTCGGCGCCGGGCCGGGCGCGAACAGCCTCGCCCTGGCGCCGCTGGTCGACCACGTCTACGCCGTCGACCCGGAACCGGCCATGCTCGCCGAAGGGCGCAGGCTGGCCGAGGAGCGCGGCTGCACGAACGTCTCCTGGCTGGAGGGCGACGCCGCCGCCGTCAGCCGGCTGTGCCTGCCCCGGCTCGACCTGTGCGTCATCGGCAACGCCTTCCATCGGATGGACAGGGCCCGGGTGCTGGCCGACCTGGACGCCATGCTGGCGCCCCGGGGCGGGATCGTCCTCGTCTCCTCGCCCACCGGGCCGGACGGCTCGCACCCGCGCCCGCCCTGGCTCTCCGCCGTCGATGAGGTGTGCGCGCACTTCCTCGGAGCCGACTGGCGCACGGCGGACGGCCTGGGCGACCCGGACGGCCTGGGCGACCCGGCCGACCTGGGCGATTTGGATGACCTGGACGAGCGTCTCGCGAAGTCGGCGTTCTCCCGCGTCGACACGACCACCTGGAACCAGCATCTGCGCTGCACGGTGGAGCAACTGGTCGGTCTACAGCTTTCCTTCCCCCACTCCAGCCCGGCCCTGCTCGGCGACCGGCAGGGGGCCTTCGAGTCCGCGCTGCGTCAGGCCCTGCTGGACCACGACGCGGGCGGCACGTACACCCGGACCGTACCCGTCACAGCCGTCATCGCAACGCGGCCCCGGCCGTGACCGGGGGACCGATTCGCTGAGCGCACCCGGCCACCGCCCGGGAGTCGGGCGACCTGTTCTCCCGTCCACCGTTCGCTCGCGGTGGGAGTGGCCACGCTCATCAGGCTCGGCCATCCGTGGGACGCCGCCCTGATGGCCCCGTACGCACGGCTGGTGCACCAAGCCGACCTCCCGTACCGGGACTTGGTGGAGTCCTAGGCGGAGAAGGCCGAGGCCGCCGTCGCGGCGGCCATCCTCTTCCAGCCCGTGCTCACGGCGCTGTACCGCCTCGCCCAGGAGGAGGAGTCGGCCCGGCGGTACGGCGTGACCCGCCGGCCCGGTCTCGCCGCCGGGCGCTCTCGGACGCTCTCGGGCGCCGTCAGCCGTCGAGTGCCGTGAGAAGCTCGCGCTCGCGCGCGGTGCTCAGGCCGGCCCGGCGGGTCCGCTCCAGCCCCTCGGCGCGTTCCCACTGCAGAAGGTCCTCGAGCATCTCCACGCGCGGCCGGTGGCGCAGCCCGGCTGCCCGCGCTGCGGCTCCGCTGCGCGCGCAGAAGCCCGCCCACAGCGGGTCCGGCATCCACAGGGCCATCGACTCGGGGCCCATGAACGGCCCCACCCCCTGATCGAGCAGCCACTGCGCATCCGCCGGCGCCACCGGTCCGGTGTGGCCGGCCACGCGCCGCGACAGGTCGACCCATTCCTCGAAGGGGACGACCGGCCCGACGGCGTCGAAGGTCCCGGCGGCGCGCTTCTCGGCGAGGTCCAGGAGCCAGCCCGCGAGGTCGCGCACGTCGACCGTCTGCGTCGGCAGGCCGGGGGAGCGGGGAACGAGCATCGGCTGGTCCACCTCACGAGCGGAGCGGGCCACCCAGTACCCCGACCGGCCGCTGTGGTCGCCGGGTCCTCCGATCAGGCCGGCCCGGGCGACGACGAGCCGGTCTCCCACCGCCGCGTGCGAAGCCGCTTCGCAGGCGACCTTGGCCTCGCCGTACTCCTCCCGCTCCGCGTACCGCCCGGGGGCCGGGGCGAGCAGCGGAGCCGACTCGTCGGCGCCGACGGTTCCGTGGCCGGCGTAGGCGCTGACGGAGGAGACGTAGGTCCAGTGCCGGGCCCGCCCGGCCAGGGCCGCGAGCGCGCCCTGGACGAACGCCGGCTGCCACGACACCTCCATCACCGCGTCCCAGTCGCGGCCGCGGAGCTCGTCGTAGGCCGACTCCTGCTTCCGGTCCGCCGCCACCAGCCGTGCACCAGGGGTCACGGCGCCGCTCTCGCCGCGCGCCAGGCAGGTCACCTCGTGCCCGCGCTCCAGCGCCTGCCGGGCGATCTCACGGCCCAACCATGCGGTCCCGCCCAGTATCAGAAGATCCATTCCGCCACCTCAGCACATCGCAAGCGCGCCTGCGCACTCGGTTCGCGATCGGCGAAGGAGCGGTGCGCTGCGGTGCGGTGCGGTGCGGTGCGCTGCGCTGCGGTGCGGTGCGCTGCGGTGAACGCCGAGGTCGCGGACGGGCTGTGGGAGGTGACCGCCGACATGCTCACGTGCTCCGAGGCCTTCGCCCTGGTCTCCAGCCCCGGGTTTCGCGCCGGAGCCGGTGGTCACAGTTCCCGTCGCATACAGGCGCGGGGCCACCGGTCCAGGCCGTGTGCCGCCTCGTGTGCGCGGATCTCCCGGAGACCGGGGGTGAGTGCGGCGTCGTCCAGGAGGAGGAAACCGCAGCGCGCGTAGTACGGGGCGTTCCACGGGACCTCGGTGAAGGTGGTGAGGGTCAGGGCGGGAACCCCCTCGCGCAGGGCGAGTTCCGCCAGGTGTTCCAGCAGAGACCGGCCGATCCCGCGGCGGGCATGGTCCGGGTGGACGGACACCTGCTCGACGTGGAGGTTGCCGTCGACGCGGTCGGCGATCAGATAGGCGACCGGGACATCCGCCTCGTCGACCGAGACCCAGGCCAGCCCGGCCTGCCGGTAGGCATCGAGCTCGCCGATCGTGAGCGGCTCGTCGTCGGCGATCTCCGGCATGCCGATGTCCCGGAAGCAGTGTCCGGCCGCCCGCTCTATGTCCTGGAGGACGGTCAGTTCGTCGGGATGTACTCCGCGCAAGGTCATGGACGCATTGTCCGGCGCGGCCCGCCCGGGAGCACCCGAGTATCGGGCGCAATCCGCGCCGTGGCCACGCGGGCCGCGGGTCGCGAAGGGGTAAGGGAAGGGAAAGGGAAGGGGCGGGGCGGCCGGATTCGAACCGGCGTCCTCCTCCATGTCGTGTAGGCGCACTGCCTCTGTGCTACGACCCCGCCTTGCACTGATCATAAGCGGTCGCCCCGGGTGGGGGGCCAGTGGATTTTCACGGGGGCGCGACACCGTGCGATGTCCGAACCGCCCGCCGTTCCCGGGCGCTTCGCCGAGGCGTGGCGGGTGGGCTTGTGCTCCGTACGAGTTCACTTCGGGTGCCCGTTCGCCCGGAGGGCGAGTCCATGATCATCATTTTGACTCCCCATCGGTTTGATACGGCTATGCCACGAATGCGACGGACACAACCGACCAAGGCGTGGGGCGCCGTTGCGGCGGTGACGGGGGCCATGCTGGTCGTCGCCGCGGCACCGGGCCGGGCGCCCGGTGCGGACAGCTCGGAGGGGACGTTCGAAGGTCCCCCGCGGGAAGCGGCGCTCACCCTGCTGGTCGGGAGAGTGCTGGACGAGGGCCGTGAGACCGGCGGCGGGCGGTGCGACGTCCGCATGTTCCGGCCCGGACTGTGCAGCGGCTGGCAGGAACAGCGGGTACGGGCCACCGCGCGCGGAGTGGGATCCGTACTGAAGGAACCCTCCCTCGGCGATGCGGTGCACGCGGTACGGACGGAGGTCCTCCCCACGGACGCCGGCGGTCCGCTGGAGATCACCCTCGCGGAACCGGGCCGCCTCACGGACGTGACCGTACGCGACGGGCACGGCCGCCATCTCTCCGGTGAACTCGCTTTGCACAGCGAGCGCTGGCTGAACAACGAGCCGCTACGGGCGGGGGAGACCTACACCGTGCAGGTCGGCGCCCAGGACGCGGCCGGCACGCCGGTCGGCGTGACCATGGCGTTCCGGACCGCACCGCCCGCGGACGGGGGCAGGCTGACGGTCGAGTTCGGGCCCCGCCCCGGTACGTACGGTGCGGGGGAGATCGTGACGGCCGCCCTCAGCCGGCCGGTGCCCGCCGACGACCTCACGGCCCGTGCCCGCCTGGAGCAGGCACTGGAAGTGACCTCGGAGCCCCCCGTCGAAGGCGCCTGGCACTGGGTCGACGAATCCACCCTGCACTTCCGGCCGCGTACGTACTGGCCCGCGCACACCGTCGTCCGCGTCCGCAGCGGACTCGACGGGGTCGAGGTCGGTGACCACGGCTACGGCGGCCCCTCCGACGCGCTGCAGTTCACCATCGCGGACCGGATCGAGGCCGTCACCGACTCCGCCACCCACCGGATGACCGTACGCCGCAACGGACAGGTCATCAGAACGATCCCGGTCACCACCGGCAAGGCGGGGTTCAGGACGCGCAGCGGCATCAAGGTCGTCCTGCGCAAGGAGCCCAAGGTCCGGATGCGCGGCGACAGCGTCGGCATCAAGCGCGGCACCAAGGAGTTCTACGACCTGCCCGTCCTCTACGCGACGCGCGTTACGTGGAGCGGCGAATATATCCACGCCGCACCCTGGTCGGTCGAGGCACAAGGCGAGGAGAACGTCAGCCACGGCTGCACGGGCATGAGCACGGAGAACGCCGCCTGGTTCTTCCGGACGGTCCGCGAAGGGGACATCGTGGAGGTGGTCAACAGCGGGGGAGAGAAGATGGCCCCCTTCGACAACGGCATCGGCGACTGGAACATGGACTGGCGGACCTGGCTGGCGGGCAGCGCCCTGGCCGCCGTCGACGGAAGCACGGAGAGTTCACCGCTCACCCCGTCCCGGTTGCACCCGACCACATGACCACCTGACCCGGCCTGCCCTACGATCACCACATGATCAAGGGTGTGATGTTCGACTTCTCCGGGACGCTGCTGCGCATCGAGTCGACCGAGGAGTGGCTCCGTGCCACCCTCGCGGCGACCGGCATCCCGCTGGCCGGGGAACAGTTCGCCGGGACGGTGCGGCGGCTGACGGAGTACGGCGCACTGCCGGGCGGGCCGGCGCCCCGGCACATGCCCGCGCACCTCGAAACGCTCTGGACGCAGCGGGACATGAGCGCCGAACTGCACCGCGCCGCCTACGGCGGCCTGGCCGAGGCGGCCGGGCTGACGCCGGAGCTGACGCAGGCGCTGTACGACCGCCACATGAGCCCGGCCGCCTGGCGGCCCTACCCGGACACCGAACCGACGCTGCGTGAACTGCGGCGGCGGGGCATCCCGGTGGCCGTGGTGAGCAACATCGGATGGGACCTCCGGCCGGTCTTCCGCGCGCACGGACTGGACGGGCTCGTCGACGCCTACGTGCTCTCCTTCGAACTGGGCACGCAGAAGCCCGATCCGGTGATCTTCCAGTCCGCCTGCGACCGGCTCGGCCTGGCGCCCGCCGATGTGCTGATGGTCGGTGACGACCGCACCGCGGACGGCGGAGCGCGGGCCCTGGGCTGCCCGGTGCACTTCGTCGACCACCTGCCGGTCGACCAGCGCCCCGGAGGACTGGCGCCGCTCCTGGACCTGATCGCGTCCTCGTAGCCGACGGGGCTCCGCGGAGGGGGAGGTCCGGTGCTGCACGCCCTTGCGGTCAGCGCCCGCAACCGTCCACGTTCCACTCCGGTGGCAGGGCCCCGTCGCAGAAGACGCAGAACCAGCCCCCGGCCGCGGCCGTCGTCGGCGGGGGCAAGCCGCCGGTGGACGGGCGGCGTGGCGATGATTCCGGCGGGGGCAGCCGGTCTATACAGGGGAGAGGAAGGGAGATCCGCGATGTCAACACAGGGACGCGCGAAGCAACCCACGACCGAACTCGACGCACGCTACAGCTCCGCCCTCAATCCCCGCCCCGGTGCCGCGGACGTCACCGCCACGGAGTGGGCCGACGCCCAGCGGCACCTGGAGTCCGCCGAGATCTTCTGGGTGTCCACGGTGCGCCCCGACGGCCGCCTCCACGTCACTCCGGTGATCGCCGCCTGGCACGACGGCGTGCTGTACTTCTCCACCGGCGTGGGCGAGCAGAAGGCGAAGAACCTCGCGCACGACGGGCACTGTGCGCTGACCACAGGGGGGAACTCGCTCACCGAGGGCCTCGACCTCGTGGTCGAGGGCAGGGCGCGGCAGGTCACCGATCCGGCGCTGCTGGAGGAGGTGATCGCGGCGCACGAGGCGAAGTACGGGCGGCACATCACCTCGCCCGAAGGCGCCTTCCACGGGATCGGTGACGAGTTCCGGAAGGGTGCGGCGGTGGTCTTCGCGGTGGCCCCGGACACGGCGTACGGCTTCGGCCGGGACGACGGGGTCTACACCCACACCCGGTGGACCTTCTGAGCAACGGGGCCCCGCCAGCCCGTGGGTGGGCGTGGGCGGGCGCGCGCGGCCCACGTGGTGGACCTGACGCCGCGTCCGTCCTGTGGCTCTGCGGCCCGCGCACCGGCTACGGCCGGCGCGTCGTCGACCCGCAGGCCGGTCGGTACGTCGACCCGCTCGACGGAGCGACGTGGACCCGCCGGTTCAGGCTGTTCTCCCGAGCCGTCCGCCGTGCCGCCCCGGCCGGACGGGACTTCGACGCCACGCCCCGGGGCGAAGCGGCCGCGCCTGACCCGTCACCCGATCGGCCACGGGCCGCGCCCGCTTCCCTTCGTACGGTGGATCTAGCATGCCGTCCATGACAGGGGTGTCCAAGAAGATCGAGGGCGTTCGCGTGCAGGTCGCCCTGAAGACGGCCGAGGACGTCATCCATCTGATCGTCGCCGCGTTCCTGGTGCTGCTCGCCGCGCTGCTGGCGGTCGGAGTCGTCGGCGACGTCGTGGCGGCCTTCCGGGGACCCTACGACGAACAGGCGATCGTGCTGTCGGCACTGGACAGCAGCCTGGTGCTGTTCATCGTCGCCGAGCTCCTGCACACGGTGCGTCTGACCATCCGCGACCAGGCACTGAACGCGGAACCCTTCCTCGTGGTCGGCATGATCGCCGGTGTCCGGAAGGTGCTCATCGTGACCGCCGAGTCCGAGAAGTCCTTCACCTGGCAAACCCAGGGCATCGAACTGGTCATCCTCACGGCGCTGATCCTCGTGATGACGCTCGCCCTCTTCATCTGGCGTCGCGCCATGGCCACCGGCGCCCGCCCTGAGGTGGCCCTGCCGGGCTAGCAAGGTGAGGTGCCGGGAAGGGACGTGATGTGAAGGCGACGTGGGGTGACGTGGGGTGACGTGACAAATGTAATGGCCTGTCAAGGTGCTTCTCCTTCTGCAGGTTGATGCCCGGTTCGTCCTGGCGGAGGAGGCTCCACCCAGGGTCGGGGGCGAAGAATCGAGGTGACCAAGATCGCCGGGCCCTACCGGGCCACCGCCGAGGAGCCGCCGTGCCCCACACCCGCTCTGCCGACCGTCCTGCCGTCCGACCCGCCGACCGACGCGTACGGCGACTGCGCCGCGCCGCCTCTGCGAGCGCCATCGCCGTAGCGCTGCTGGCCGGCCTCGCTCCGGCCGCCGGCGCCGCAGGCCCGGCCCCGCTGCCCGCTCAAGCCCCGGCTGAGGCCCGGCACCTCGACCGGGCCAAGCTGCAGGCCGGGCTGAACGCGGTCCAGGAGGCCGGTGTGTACGGCATCTTCTCCGCCGTCCGCGACGGCCGCCAGCGCTTCGACGGCGCCGCCGGTCTCGCCGACGTCTCCACCGGACGCCCGGTCCGCCCGGACTTCCGCCACCGCGTCGGCAGCGTCACCAAGACGTTCACCGCCGTCGCCGTACTCCAGCAGTCCGCGAAGGGCCGGGTGGACCTGGACCGGCCGGTCGGCGACTACGTGCCCGAACTCCTGCCCGGCGAGCGCGGCCGCAAGGTGACCGTCCGCATGCTCCTCAACCACACCAGCGGGATCAACGACTACATCGCGGAAGCCTTTCCCTCCCTCAAGGAGGGGGCCACGACCAGCCTGGACGACCACCGTTTCCGCACGATACGGCCGGCCGAGCTGATCGGGTACGGAGTGGCCGCGCCGCAACTGTTCGAGCCCGGCACCAACTGGACCTACTCCAACACCAACTACCTGCTGCTGGGCGAGATCCTCCGCAAGGTGAGCGGCAAGGACCCGGAGAAGCTGATCACCCAGGACGTGATCCGGCGGGCGGGCCTGCGGGACACCTACTTCCCCGGAACCGACCCGCACATCCGCGGCGCCCACGCCCGCATGTACGAGAACTTCTACGGGCTCATCGACCCGCCGCGCGACTACAGCGTCTACAACATGACCTGGGCCGGCACCGCGGGCGCCCTCATCTCGACCCCGCAGGACCTCAACACTTTCTACCGAGCCCTGTTGACCGGCGACCTGCTGCCGCGCCGCCAGCTCGACCAGATGCGCACCACCGTCGACGTCAAGGACGAGTCGGGAGCCGTGGGCATGCGCTACGGCCTCGGCATCTACTCCTTGGACACGCCGTGCGGCCCGGCGTGGGGCCACGACGGTGGCGTCTTCGGCGCCGGCACGTGGGCGATGTCCAGCCCGGACGGCACCCGGCAGTTCGCCCTCGGATACAACCTGATGAAGTATCAGCGCCTCACCGCGGACAACACGGCCTTCATCCCGCACCCGGCCGACGCCGCCATGAGGGACTTCACCGGCCAGTCCCTGTGCGGAACCAGCACGCCCCGCACACCGGACCCGGCCGCGGGGAACCGCTCCGCGGAGTCCCCCGCAACGCAGTCCCCGGCCGCACCCCCCGTCCTGCCCCCGACCGTCTCGGCCCTCCCCGTGCCCCTGACCCTCCCCACCCGCTGAACCTTCCCGCGGCAGCCTGCCGCCCGCTGTCGGGCTGGGGCGCCGGCGGCGGCCAGGAGGAGGACGGCACATGATGCGGTTGCGGCGCTGAAGCGGTCGCCGATGGTGGCGGCTCGCGGCGGCGAGTCCACCACAAGGCTCCCGCCCGCAGCGCCGCGCCTCCGAGCAGTCAGGGGGTGAACTGCCCGAGGGCTCGGTCCCCGCAGGACCGGTTGAGGAAGGACGCGATGTCAGAACCAGAGCCTAGCCTCTGCGTCATGTCTGAGTCGTCTGAGTCTTCCAAGGGTGCGTCCCACGATGCGAGTGCCATGCTGTCGAATCCGGGGGTTCTGGTCGCGGCCGAACCGGGGCGCGTGCTCGAGTTGTTGGAACGGGCGCGGGATCCGGAGGCCCGCTTCGTCGCGGCGGTGTACCGCACCTCGGTCGACGTCCACCGGGCCCTCGGGGCCGCCTGCCGCCGTCAGGTGTTGGCCCTGGACGCCGCCCGGCTCGGTGACCGGGAGCTGGCCGCGTCGTTCGCGGTGGCGGAACTGCCCGGTGAGGCCCCCGCCGCATGGACCGTGGACTGGGCGAGCGGGCCGGACCACCGGCTGATGCGTATCCTCGTCGGCCACAGCGGACCGGTGACGGCGGTGGCGACGGCGGTGGTCGACGGCAGAACGGTCGCCGTCTCCGGCAGCCGCGACACCACCGTGCGCATGTGGGACATGGCGACGGGCGCCCCACTCCATGATCCCGTCACCGGTCCGACCGACCCGGTGTCGTCGATCACGGCCGAAGTCCGGTCGGTGGCCACGGCGGTGGCCGACCGGCAGGTCGTGGCGTTCACGCTGCACGCCGATGATGCGGTACTCGTGTGGGACCTGGCCACCGGCCGCACGGCCGGGGAATGCGTCAGGTTCGTGGAGAGCACCGTGCTGGACGGGCGCGGTGTCGTCCTCACGCGGGGAGCGGACGGGACCCTGTGCGTGTGGGACCTGCTCACCGGCCACCGGGTCCGCGTGTTCCCCTCGGCGACCGGCCTCGGAATGCTGGACGGGCGCCGCGTCGTCCTCACCGTCGACAGCACCGACGTCGACGGCTCCGTGCGCGTATGGGATCTGCGCACGGGCAGCGAACTGGGGCAGTCCCTGGAGGTGGTGAGGACCGCCGTGCTCGACGGGCAGTTCGTCGCCGTCACTTCCCAGGTGGACCAGGAGCCGTGCGTGTGGGAGTTGAGCTCGGGCCGCCCGGTGGACTTCGCCCGGGGCGACGACCCGGCCTTCTCCGAAGCCGAGAACCGGCCTGACGTGTCGACCGTGAATGTCGTGAAGGGGCGGGTCGTCGCCGTCGGGCTCGACGGCGAGGAGCCCGAGCTCATCGGGGACCTCGCCCCCGCCCGCCAGGACGGCATGTCCATACGGGGGCACGAGACCGCCGTGCTCGCCGGGTGCACTGTGGCCCTCACCGCCGGAGTGGACGGGACCCTGCGCATCTGGGACCTGACGACCGGGCACTGCCGCGCGGACGGCATGCGTGTGATCCACCGCATCACTCCGAACGGCCTGTCGCCTGCCCCTGCAGCCGACGCGGAGGAGCAGGAACCGCTGTGGTGCCTGCTTTCGGGCCGTGAGAACGGCGGGTCCAGCCGGGGCAGCACCGTCAGGGTCGCAATACGGGGCACGGCCGGGAGCGGTGCGGCGCGGGACGATCACGGGGTCGTGCTCACCGCAGAGAAGGACGGCACGGTGACGGTACGCGCAGCGAACGGGCTGCCCGTGGGCCGGCCCCTCACCGGGCACACCGAGCGGGTGTGGAGCATGGCCACCGTGGAGGCGGAGGCGGCGGCGGCGGAGGGGGACACGGGGCAGGACACGGGGCGCATCCTCGCCGTCACCACCGCACTCGACCAGACCGTACGGGTGTGGGACGTGACCGCCGGCCGTCAGCAGGGCTCACCGCTGACCGGCCACACCGGTCAGGTCTGGGACGTGTCCACCACGATGTCGGACGGGCGTCCGGTGGCCGTCACCGCAGGCGCCGACCACACCCTTCGCATCTGGGACCTCGCCGGCGCCCGTGAGACCGCCCCACGCGGCGCCGGACACACCGGACCCGTTCTGGCGGTCGCCACAGCAGTACTCGAAGGCCGTGCCGTCGCCGTCACGGCCGGCGCGGACCGCACCCTGCGGACATGGGACCTGACCACCGGGCGGCAGGCCGCCGCCCCCATGACGGGCCTCGAGGGTGAGACGGCCGCCCTGACCACGGCCGCCGTGGACGGGCGCGTCGTCGTCGTGGCCGCTGGTCCGGGCGCCACGTTGCGCGTCCTGGACCTTACCGACGGGCGAGACGTCCATGAACCCGTTCTCACCCACCACGGCCGGGTGTTGGCCTTGGCCACCGCCACCCTGGACGGTCACCCCGTCGCCGTCACAGCCGGCACGGACCGCACCACGGCCATATGGAACCTCGCCACCGGTCAGCAGGTCGGCGAGCCTCTCACCGGGCACTCCAGCAGGGTGACCGCCGTCGCCACGGCCGTACTGGAGGGACGGCCCGTCGCCGTCACGGGAAGCTGGGACAAGACCGTACGGCTGTGGGACCTCGCCTCCGGTCAGCAGATCGGCGGACCACTGACCGGCCACACCGACTGGGTGACGTCGGTGGCCACCACGGTGGTGGACGGGCGGCCCGCCGCGATCAGCAAGGGCCGCGACAAGACCGTGCGCCTGTGGGATCTCGTCGCCATGCGGCAGATCGGCGGCGCACAGCCCTCGCGGACGGATTTCAACGGGGCGATGGCCGTCACCGTCAGAGACGGACGGCCGACGGTGGCCATCGGGAACGCGCAGACCGTGCAGTTCCGGGATCCGGCCACAGGGCGCGAAGTCGACGAGGAGTACCTGCTCCCGCTCCCGGTGGGCCTCCTCACGGCTGCGCCGTGCGGGCGGCTCGTCGTCACCTACGGGCCGGAAGTCGTGGTACTCCGCCCGACCGCCCCCGAGCAGAGCGGGTAACGGCCGGGTGAGCCTCGCCGCCCTCCGGAGGCGGGGCGGCCGTGGGGTCGGCCGGGTGGCGCCGAGGTGTCACCGTGCGGCCGACCCCTGACGCCTTAGTTCAGGCCGATCTCGTCACAAGCGGCCTTGAGCCGGTCGGTGCAGATCTCGGCGATCGTGTAGACGCCGTCGTCGACCACGGTGGTCTTGACGTTCTTCTTGGTCAGGGCGACACCCGGGACGAGCATGGACGGCACACGCTTGGTGGTCGGGCTGTCGACGAGCTGGTTGATGATGCCGTCGATCTTCTCGCCCCTGGCGAGGGCGACGGCCATCTCCGCGGCGGCGGCGGCCTCGGGGGCGTACCGCTTGTAGACGGTCATGAACTGCTCGCCCGCGACGATCCGCTGCACACCGGCGAGTTCGGCGTCCTGGCCGGTGACCGGGGGCAGGGGGGACACACCGGCGGCCTTGAGGGCGGTGATGATGCCGCCCGCCATGCCGTCGTTGGCCGAGTAGACGCCGACGATCTTGCCCTTGCCGAGCGCCGAGAGCGCCGCGGTCATATTGGTGTGGGCGTTCTCCGGCTTCCAGCCGACCGTGTCGTACTCCCTGCCGATGTTCACCTTGCCGTCGAGGACGGCGTGCGCACCGGCCTTGAAGTCCTTGGCGTTCGGGTCGATGACCGAACCGTTCATCATGACGATCTGGCCGTCCTTGGCCTTGTCGCCCAGCGCCTCGAGCAGGGACTTGCCCTGGACGGTGCCCACGTCCTCGTTGTCGAAGGAGGTGTACGCGTCGATCGGGCCTTCGGCCAGACGGTCGTAGGCGATGACCGGGATACCGGCGTCCTTGGCCTTCCTGACCGAGCCGGCGATGGCCTTAGAGTCGACCGGGTCGATGATGAGGACATCCACCTTTTTGGCGATCATCGCGTCGACCTGGGCGTTCTGGGCGGCCGCATCCTGCTTGGCGTTGGCGTAGACGACCTGGCCCTTACCGCGCGTGAGCGTGGCGATTTCCTTCTCGATCAGCGGCTTGTCGAACTTCTCGTAACGCGCGGTCTGATCCTCCGGAAGCAGCAGGCCGACCTTGATGGCGTCGCCCTTCTCGGCGCCCGCGGGGCTCCCGTCGGCATCGTCCCCACCGCCGCAAGCGGTGAGCGAGACGGCGAGCGCGGAAACGGCGACAGCAACGGCGGCACGACACAGTGGTGCGTTCACGATGTAAACCTCCCTGACGAGGCCGTGTCCTTGCGGCCGAGGTAGAGGCAGTCAACTCGGCGCCGCCACCCTCGTCAAGAAGTGAATTATTAACGAGATGGCAACGTTGCCATTACCCTCTGCGTTCACGCATTCCAGGCTTTTGTGTTTCTTTTCAGCATCATTCGCTGCGATTCGCCACTTCAACTTATGAAGAGAAAAGGGGCCTCTCGCGCTCGTCGGCGGTGTCGTCGTCGAGCAGCCAAGGAGATCCGCACGCCGGATGAAAGCGGCGGTCCGGAGCGGAAGGCGGCGCGGATGGCGCCCGTTTCCGCATCGGACCCGGTTCGGGCGGTGGCCGGGCGCCCACGGGGGCGGCGGACCGGAGTGGCGGCCATGCGTCCCGGCGAGGCAGTCTGTACTCATGAGAGCGCCCTTGCGCTCGCCCCCGCGACCGGGAGCCGGCGGTCACCACCAGATCCTTTTCGCGCTCGCGGAGTGCCTTCCCTTCGCGCTCGCCCTGCTGGTGCTCTTCATCGAGCTCACGCCCGCGCACATCGTGTACACAGGTCCCCTGCTGGTGGCGACGCCCGCGCTGGCGGCGCTGACGATGGGCCCCACGGGCACGCTCGCGGCGGCGGGGGTCGCGGTCGGCGTCAGCGTGACCACGGCCACCTACAACCAGGCCTGGGGTGGCCAGCAGGTCTACACGAACTTCCTCGCCCTGTCCCTGGTCACGGCGGCGAGCTTCATGATGAGCCGCGCCGCGCGTACGCGCCGGGAGGGCGAGCTCAACCAGGTCCGCCGGATCGCCACGGCCGCCCAGGAGGTCCTGCTGAGGCCGGTGCCGGACCGGCTGGGCCCCGTACACGCGGCCAGCATGTATCTGGCGGCCGAGGAGGGCGCCCAGATCGGCGGAGACCTGTACGACGCGGTCCAGACCCGCTACGGGGTCCGGATCATCGTCGGGGATGTCCGCGGCAAGGGCCTGCCCGCCGTACGGGCCGCCGCGGTCGTCCTCGGCGCATTCCGGGAGGCCGTGCACTACGAGGACGACCTGGTGGAGGTCATCAACCACTGCGGAGCGGCGCTGCGGCGAGATGCCATCGTCGCGGGTGCGGGTGCGGGTGCGGGTGCGGGCGCGGGTGCGGGTGCGGGTACGGGTACGGGTTCCCGCACGGGTACGGATACGAACGCGGAGACGGCCGGCGGGGAGGACGCCCTCCTGGAGAGCTTCGTCACGGCGCTCGTGGCGCAGATCCCCGACGGCCCTCACATCGAGGTGATCAACCGGGGCCATCCGCCGCCGCTGCTGATGCGCGACGGTGTGGTCCGGCCTCTGATGCCCACCGCCCCCCTGCCGCCGCTCGGTCTTGAGGAATTCATCAGCGGACCACCCGTGGGGACGGACAGCTATCCGTTCGAACCGGGGGACCGGCTGCTGTTGTGCACCGACGGAGTCATCGAGGCCCGCGACCGCAACAGCACCTTCTTCGACCTGCCCGCGGCCATGGTGACCCTGCGCGACCACACCCGGCAGGCGTTCCTGGAGAACCTGCACCTGGCATTGCTCCGCCACACGCAGAGCCCCCTGGCGGACGACGTGGCGGTCATCCTCGTCGACCGGCGCGAAGACGACACTCCCTAGGTGCGGTGCCGGGCGTTGCGGACCAGGCGGGATGCGCAGGAGAGTGGTTTGGACCAGCCGGTTGCGTTGGCCTCGTCCGCGCGGAGCCCGAGAAGTCAGGCGCCGGTGCCGGCGAGGCGGCGCATCGTGTCCATGAGCTCGGGCGGCGGAGCGATGCTCATCGTCTTCGTCTCGTCGTCGAAGACGGTGATCGAGGTCAGGGTGCCCGCCTGCCACCAGAACACCCGCGGCGAGAGGCGCCCGGGCCCGTCCTCGTAGGCGCCGAGGCCGAACTGGGCGAGATCGTTGACGGCCTCGCCCACGTGGCGGTCGGCGAGCGGGTAGAAAACGAGGTTGTGCCGGTTCGGGACCGTCAGAAGCGCTCCCTCGGCGGGCAGTTCGGGACCGCCTGCGGCGCGGACCGCCTCTTCGAAAACGAGCGCCTTGCTGGCGGCGTACACGGAGTCGCCGCCGATGATGTGGAGTACGGCGCCGCCGGGCCGCTGGAGCGTGTCGTAGCCGACCGGTTCGGCGAGCAGGTTGCCGCGCGCGGCGGCGTAGAGCACGTCACGGTCCACCCGGGCGACGTCCTGGTCGTCCAGCAGACGGACGTTGTCCGGGGTGTCGTACGCGATGCCCTCCAGCAGGTCGGTGGCGACGGGGCGCAGGTAGCCGAACTGGTGCGCAGCCTCCGGCGGTATGGACTCGGCGGCGGCCAGTCGCAGGTAGACGTTGCGCAGCGGGTCCGCGGCGGTGTCCGGGGCGGTGGGAGGACTCTGGTCGGTCATGCGCGCTTCCTTGGGCAGTGATGGTCGAGGTCGGGCGGGCCCGGCGTGGGCGACCGCCGGGCGGGACCGGCGCTGCCGTGCGGACCGGCTCCGGGCACTCAGGGGCGTCCCGGCCAACCTGCCGGCCCGGCTCCATGCACGGCGCAGGGGGCCGTCGGCGAGGTCACGTGCCGGGCGAACCGGCGGAGCGCCCTTGCCGAGTGCGTCCCTGTCTGAGGGTCAGGTCCGGGATCAACCGGACACCCGTACCGTAGCAGCGCGTTGCGGAGCGCTGCGGTCCGGGCCGGGGGCGGGCCGGTGTGAGCGGACCGGCTACAAACGGGCGGAGCCGGCGCACGGAGCCGGCACGCGGATCAGGCGGGCCGGTGCTGCGAGCTGCGCTTGGCCGTCGTGGTGATCGAGGGTCAGGTGTCGGCCGAGACACGCAGCTTGTCGTGGTCCGAGACCGCGGTGTCGAGGGGGAGGACGTCGGCGCTCGCCGCCTGGAAGTGCGGGATGCTGAGGAAGAGGTAGTCGAGCTTCTTCGCGCCGAAGGTCGCCTCGCCCGACCGGCATGCAGGCGTCACGGCGGGCGGGCAGACGGCGGGATCGAACCATTCGGGGTCGCTCTCGTCGGCCTCGGTGAAGGACCCGTCGGCGCCGTCCCCCCGCTCCGGCCGGTAGAAGCGCGACAGCGTGGCCGTGCCGGGGGGGGGAGTGGATGACGTCCCCGCCGAGGACGACCGTGAATCCGTCGTCCAGCCACTGGCGTGCCTGCGCCGCCAGCCGGTCGGCTCCGGGCACCGCGAGCGTGCCGTCGTCCCAGTACAGGTGGACCGAGCAGGACCAGGTGGGCCGTTCCTCCAGGGAGCTCAGGGCGCAGGGCACCGGGATCGGCTCGCGCTCGCCGCCTACCGTCAAGCCGAGTGCGGCCGTCTCCACGACCGGCCCGCGTACCAGAACCGGCGTTCCCGTACGCGTGGCCCTCGCAGACGGCCGGGTTCCCGGCCGGGAGCGTGGCGCAGTGGAACCCGGCGTAGCCGAGCGGGCCCAGCCGGTCGAGGAGCCTGCGGTACTGGTGCTCGCAGACCTCCTGGAGGAAGAGCCGGTCGGCACCCCAGCCCCCGGATCCGCCTCGGCGGCCACGGCCCCGCCCGGCGGGCCGGATCGTACGGGGGACCGGAGCACATGTGGCCGCAGATGTTGTAGCTGGTCAGCCGCACCCTCCCGGCCACGGCTACGGCAACGGCAGGGGCAGTGGCAGTGGTCACCCGGGGAAGGCCGGGCGCATCGGCGGGGTGCGCAACGCATCGGGTGATTCTCGCTGGTGGGGGCAGGAACGTCCCGGTTAGCATCCGACGATGACGACGCCCGCAGACAAGCCCTTCCACGATGCGTTGCGTCGCGCTGACGTCGCCTGGTCGACCAGCCGTCTTGATGCGCAGCTCTGCACGCCGGCCGTTTTCGGAGCCCTGGTCCGGCATGAGGATCCCCGCCTGCGGCAGCTGGGGTTGGTCCTGTTGAACGAGCGCGTCATGTCGGGCCGTACGGGCGGCGAGCTCGAGATGACCGAGTTCGCGGGTCTGCTGCCGGTATCGCTTGAGGGATCACCGGAGGCGCTGCTCGTCCTGGCGCGGCTCCATGAGCGCCTGGGACCGTATCTCCCGGTGACCCGCCACCGGCCGTCGTGGCGTACGGCCGAGCTGCCGGCACGGGTACGGATCGCCTGGCTGCGCGCCGAGCTGGTGAACGAGCCGACCGTGATCCGGAAGGAACCGCCGGGCGAACTGCTCTACCAGGCCGTGCGGGAAACGACCGCCGCCTGCGCGCACCGGCCCGAGGAACTCGTGAACGAGCTGGTGGACAGCGGCGACCCGGTGTTGCAGGCCGCGGCGCTGCGGCTGGCCCGCGAGGGGCTGCACGCCGGCCTGCTGGCTCCCGCACGGGTCCGCGAACACCTGCTCGGCCTGCTGCACGCGGGCAGCGCAGACGTCGCCGTCGCCGCACTGGGCGAACTCGGCGAGCCGTGGGCGGCGTTGGATTCCCTGCCGTCCGGCCGCCTGACTCCCTTTCTGGCCGCCGATGCGGCGAGCGCACATCCCGAGGTGGCCCGTGCCGCACTCGCGGCTGCGGCCCGTCACGGGCATCGCCGCCTGCTGTGGCAGGTCATCGACGATCCGGATCTGCCACCGGGTTTTCGCCGACGCGGAATGGAACTGTTCGGTGACCTGGCGGAACGCGGTGACATCGACGCAGTGACGGCCATCGCCGCACGGGACCCGTTGCTGTTCGGCGGGCCGGCGGTGACATGCCTGCGCGGGCTCCACCGGCGCGGGCACTTCCCGGACGGTCAGCACGTCCCCTCCCTCATCGGCCTGGCGCTGGCCGATCACTCGATTGCGCCCCGAGAGGTCGCGACGATCCTGTTCACCTGCCGGCAGGTGATGTTCCGGGTGCTGATGGACGCGGCCGCCGACGATCCGAGCTGGCCGCGGCGGCTCACGCTGCTGGTCGCCCTGGCCCGGCAGGGGACGGGGGAGCTTCCGATCGCGGACGCGATCACACGGCTCCTTCCCTCGGCTCCCGTGCCGGGGCCGTTCCTCGACGCGATCCGTGCGTTGCGCCCCTCGGCCGCCGCGGCCGCCGAGGCCGCCGAGGCCGCCGAGGACGCCGAGGACGCCGTGATCGCCCTCCTGCCCTCGGTGCCCGCAGCGGCCCTGGCGGCTCTGGAGGCCATCGGCGGGCAGCGGACGCTGACGGTGCTGAGGGAAGGGCTCGGTCTCGCCACGGCGGAGACGGCGGGCGTGATCGCGCCGCATCTCCGCCCGGTACGGAACCACGCTCTCGAGGTCGTGTGGCATCTGACCGACGATCCGTCGCAGCGGCGCGCCCTCCTCGTCCGTCTCGACCCCGCCGATCTGCCGGCCCGCATCGCGGCGGATCTCGGAGGTCCGGACGAGCAGGAAATGGCCCTCCTGAGTTCCCATCTGGACCCGGACGACCCGGTGACGGCTCTGTGCAGACTGGCCGCCCACGGCGGCGCCGGCACGCTGCCGGTCATCGCGGACCTGCTCCTGCGCATCGTGGCCGAGCTGGCGGCGTCCCGGGAGCCGGGCGGGGCCGCCCCGCGCCGCGACGGCGGACAGCCGGCCGGGGAGCCCGTCGTACCCCAGGAGATCCTGGACGCCGTGCACGGTCTGGGCCGTCGTCTCCACGAACGGGGACGGATCAGACCGTCCTGCCTGCTCGACGCGGCGACTGCACGAGAGGCCGGACACGCACTGGTCGCCACCATGGCGCTGGATCTGCTGGACCGGCCCGGTCTGTCGAGCGGTGAGCAGGCGATCCTGCTCCAACTTCTGCTCCGCGCCCCCTTCGCGGGCACCCGGGCGCGGGCGCACCGCCTGCTCAGGCACCGCGACCGGCACGTGCGCAAGCACGTGATCGCCCTGCTGGCCCGCGACACCACGGGGGACGACGCTCACGCGCTGTCGGCGACCCTGATCACGCTGACCGCAGCCCAGGACGTCCAGACCGTCCGGCAGGCGCTCCTCGCCCTCGGCCACGCGCGGGCCCGCTGGGCCTCCACCGCCATCGCCGCATGTCTCGGTCATCCGAACATGAACATCAAGAAGACCGCCGCCGCGGTTCTGGTCGGTGCGGGCAGCCCCACGGCGGTACCGGCTCTGCTCGCCTGGCTCGGGCGTCACGACAATCCAGGCTTGCGCAGCGCGCTGATCGAGGCGCTGCGCGCCATCCTCGGCGACGCATACCCGGCGACCGTCCTTGCCGCCGCCGAACACAGCGAAGACGCCCGCGCCCGCGAACTGCTGCTGGAAGGTCTCGACCGCACCCTGTCGGCGCGCTCGGTCCGTGCACTGGACGACCAGGCGTCACCGGTCGCACCGACCCTGCTCGCCCTGGTGGCGACCGGCCGGGTCGGCCTCGCCTCCGGGGCGATCGGGGACCTGGCGGCGATCATGGCACAGCACGGGATCACCCCGGCCGCCGCGCCGCGGTCGGCAGCCGAGATCGGAGCGGAGCTCGACGTCACGTCGCTGACGGCCGAGGGCTGGAGTCCGTCGGTCGCGCTACGCATCGCCGCACGGCGCGAGCCGGTACACCCCGCCCTCCTGCGGGCGCTGCGGCCGATGCTGCCGGACTGGCTTCGCCTGGCCGGCTCCGAGCCCGCTCTGCGAGGCCGCGTACTGCGACTCACGTTCCGGCTCTGCCCTGCGCCCTGGACGCCCGAGGAACTGGCGGCCTTCGCCCGCTGCACCGGGGTCCTGCTCGACGGGCTCTCCGAGGCCCCCGCGGAAGACCGGCACGACCTCATGGCGGTACTCGAGGCGGTCGCGCCGACTCTCCCCGCGGCTCTGAGGCCGGCTGTCGCCGACGCGGTACGCGCGCTGCCCGCCGCACCCGCGGGCGGCCCGTCCATCCTGCCCCTGCTCCGCAGCCTCGGTGCGGTGCTGGTCCGCGCCGACCTTGAGCAGTCACTCGCCTCGGTCCGGCTGAACGCAAACCCCCGGCAGGCCGAGGCCGCCGTGCTGCGGGACGCGTTCGCGGTCCCGCAGTCCCCTGCCGTCACCGCGCCGGCCGAGGCCGAGGAGTGGAGAGCCGCGCTGGATGCCGCAGCACGCACACCGGGCGCCCTGGGGGAATTCCGCCGACTCTGCCGGAGTCGCGACGGCATCCCAGGCTCCCGGGACCGCCTGGCCGCGTTGATCGATGTCCACGCGTTCGCCGGCCCCGGGGTCCGCGCCGCCCTCGTCGACTGGATGACCGACCTCCAGCCTCTCGACGCACCACCCTGGACCATCACCGAGACGATCCACGCACCGGCGCCGCGGCAGCGGACGGTGCACGTCGACGACCTCGACCAGCCGCGTTCGACCGCCCTGCGGGAGCGCCTGCTGGCCATGCTGCAAGCACAGGAATCCGCTCCGGACCGCCGGCACACTGCGGCCCTGGCGCTCCTGGAGTGGCCCGAGCCCGAGACCAGACTCCCCGTGCTGCGAGCATTCCTGCAGGGCCGCATCGACGTACCAGTGGGGGCCGACCTGGCCCGCACCCTGTGCGCCTTCGACGAGACGCAACTGCGTGCGCACGACATCCTGCACGACCGGGTGGCTCTCGTGGCCGGCCGGCTCGACCCGTGGGACCTGGAACCGCTGGCGCCGTTGCTGCTGGAATGGTGGGAGCACGACCCGCCGTCCAGCAGCTCGGCAGCCGGGCGGGCGCTGCAACGGGTCCCCGCCGACGCGTTGGCGGAGCACCTGGGCGACCGCCTCGACGCCGGCGCCTGGGGGTTCCTCGACCTGCTCTGCGGGCGATCCCTGCTGCGGACCCCGGCTTTGACGCAGACCCGTCGGCGACTGCGCGCCGAAGGCCGCGACGACCTTGCGGACAGGCTGCTCCTCGTCGACGGTCCGCTGCGCTGCCCGGACTCCGTTCGGCAGGACGCCGCCGCGCTGG
Organism: Streptomyces sp. NPDC054849; assembly: GCF_053610945.1. Taxonomy (NCBI): domain Bacteria; kingdom Bacillati; phylum Actinomycetota; class Actinomycetes; order Kitasatosporales; family Streptomycetaceae; genus Streptomyces; species Streptomyces sp. NPDC054849. The sequence continues at coordinate 17,617 of NZ_JBSGZI010000046.1, read as the reverse complement.
CGGCGCTCCGTGACCGGGCGCCGGCCGCACCGACAGGAGCATCGCAACCCCCCTCCCGCCAGGAGCTGTTGGCCATGGCCCGTACCGGCGACCCGGTGCGGATACGGCAGGCACTCACGCGACTGGCCGAGGGACACGGCGGCCCGGACCCGGACCAGGACCCAGGCCTGCGGGACCTGATCGGTGAGCTGCTGTGCCACCCCAGACCCAGGGTCCGGCTGCACGCCCACCGGACCTCGCGGGCCATGCTGGACCGGCAGACCTATCTGCACCACACGTCGATCTTGCTGGACGACCCCCAGCCGGACCTGGTGCGCACGGCGATCCGGACCCTCTGCCACGCGGCCTGGGCACCCGCGATCCCCGCCGTGACCGGCATGCTGGAGCACTCCCATCCCGCCGTCCGCAGGGCTGCGGCCGAGGGGCTCATCGCCATGGGCGCGCCGGCGATCCCCGCTCTCCGGCATGCCGCCGTCCACGTCCGCCCCGACAAGCGCTCCCTCTACACAGACGTTCTCGAACAGATCACGACCGCCGAGGCCGAGTAGCGCCCTTACGTTCTCCCCGCGCCGCCACACCTCCCACGCACGCACTCCAGTTCTCCCGCGCTCTCCGGGCAATCGTCGTCACGGCTTGCCTCTCCTATCGAATATCGATAGTTTTTCATCGTAGGTCGATCGAAGGAGAGGGATGATGGGAAAGCTGCCCGTTCTTGCGCTGCGCGCCGTGCTCGTGGTGCTGCTCGCCGGCTCGGTGTTCGTGGAGGCGGTCATGGTGCCCCTGCTGGCCGTCGATCTGGAGGGGCTCGACGCGGACGTGGCCCACCTGCGCACGCCGTTCCTCCTGATCACCGTCCTCGGTGTCGTGGCGAGCCAGGTCGTCCTGGCGTGCGTGTGGCGGCTGGTGACGATGGTGCGACGTGGAACGGTGTTCTCCCACGCTGCCTTCCGGTACGTGGACATCGTCATCGGCGCATTCGTGGTGGCGGCCCTCCTGGTGTTCGCACTCGGATTCCTTCTCGCTCCGGGTGAGGCCGTTGCCCCGGGTGTGGTCCTCCTGCTCGGCGGGGTCGGGCTGGCGGTTCTCGGGGTCGCGCTCATCGTGCTCGTGCTGCGGATGCTGCTCGCCAAGGCCGTCGCGCGCGACGTCCAGGCGGCCCGGTTGCAGGCGGAACTGGACGAGGTGATCTGATGCCGATCGCCGTTGACATCGACGTGATGCTGGCCAAGCGCAAGATGTCCGTCGGTGAGCTCGCCGAACGCGTGGGGATCACTCCTGCCAATCTGGCCGTACTCAAGAACGGCCGCGCCAAGGCGGTGCGCTTCACGACGCTCGCCGCGCTGTGTGAGGTGCTCGAATGTCAGCCCGGAGACCTTCTGCGCTGGCAGGCCGAAAGCGCCGCGGAGAGTGACGTCGAGGGGGCGGCGCCGAGGGGCTGACGTGAACCGGGGGAAGGGCTTGACCGGTGAAAGTGTGAGTGGTTAAGTACTCACATGAAGCCGGAACGTCCCCGTCAGTTGTCCACCGCCGAGGAGCGCCGCGCAACGGTGCTGCACACGGCCATCGGAGCCTTCGCCGCACGCGGCTACTTCGGCACCACCACGACCGAGGTCGCCAAGGCGGCCGGTATTTCCCAGGCGTACGTCTATCGGCTGTTCCCCAGCAAGGAGTCGCTGTTCGTCGCCGTCGTGGAGCACTGCTTCGTGCAGGTGCGGACCAGTCTGGAACGGGCCGTGGCGGAGGCCCGGGGGAGCAACGCGGAAGCTGTGCTGGCGGCCATGGGGGAGTCCTATGCCAGGCTGATCGGCGACAGCGACCTGATGCTGATTCAGCTCCAGGCGCAGGCTGCGGCGGCCTCGGAACCGGCCGTGCGTGAGGTCGTGCGCCAGGGCTATGCCCGGCTGGTGGAGTACGTGCGCGGCGCCTCGGGCGGCAGTGAGCAGCAGGTCCAGGAGTTCTTCGCCCGCGGCATGCTGTGCCACTTGATCGCCTCGACGGGGGCGGACCAGGTGGACGCCCCCTGGAGCCGGACTCTGTCGGCGGGCATCAGGCATTACTGAGTCCCCGACCCGGTCCGGTGGGCACTGTCGGCGGGGCGTCGTCGCCCCGCCTCTTCTTCGGCCCCCTTAGTGAGTGGTTGACCACACAATGAAGCGTGTCGTGCGGAAGCACCCCCGAACCACCGCCCGCCCCGGGGCCGCCCTCGCGGCACTGGCGGGGGCCCAGTTCACCGTCATGCTCGCCACGTCGATCGTGAACGTGGCCCTGCCCCGGATACGGGCCGGCGTCGGCCTGTCGGACAGCGGCACGATCTGGGCCGTCAACGCCTACGGTCTCGCCTTCGGGGCGCTACTGCTGGCCGGTGGCCGGGCGGCCGACCTTCTGGGCCGCCGCCGGGTCCTGCTGGCCGGCCTCTGGCTCTTCGGGGACGCGTCCCTGGCGGCCGGCCTGGCGACCTCGCCCATGGCCCTGCTGGCTGCTCGCGCAGTGCAGGGCCTCGGCGCCGCCGCGATCGCCCCGGCCGCGCTCGCGCTGGTGATGGACCTGTTCCCGCCCGGTCCCGGGCGGGGCAGGGCTCTGGGGGTATGGGGGGCGGTGTCCGGCGCCGGCGGCGCAGCCGGGGTACTCCTGGGAGGCGTCCTCACCCAGGCATGGGGCTGGCCCTGGATCTTCCACGCCGTCGCCATCGGCGCGTTCCTCGTCCTGGGCGCCGTAGGGGTTTTCGTGCCCTCGGTGCACGTGCCCTCGACGCCCGCGACCGAGCGAGGACGGTTCGACCTGCTCGGCACCGCGACCGTGTCGCTCGCGCTGACGTCCCTCGTATGGGGGCTGACGACCACACGCCGCTCCGGCTGGTCGGACACGCAGGTGCTCGGGGCGTTCGCCCTCGCGACCGTACTCCTTGCAGTGTTCGTCCTGGTGGAGAGACGCCACCCGAATCCGCTGCTGCCCCCACGCCTCTTCACCACTGGGCGGGTCGGGGCGGGGAACGTGCTCATGACGCTGTTCGGGTCGGTCTGGATCGCCCTGTTCTTCTTCCTGCCGCTCTACCAGCAGCAGGTGCTCGGCTCCAGTCCGCTCGTGACGGGCCTGGGCCAGCTTCCGCTCGCCGGAGCCAACATGCTCGGCTCCACGCTGGCGCCGAGGATCTCTCGCCGTATCGGAGCGACGGCGACCGTGACGGCGGCCCTGATCGCCGAGGCCGGCGGGCTGTTGTGGCTCTCGCGGATCAGCGCCCAGGGCAGCTATCTCACGGACGTACTCGGGCCGAGCGTCCTGATCGGCCTGGGCCTGAGCATCGCCTTCGTCCAGCTCACCGCGCTCTCCGTCGAAGGGGTCCCAAGAGCGGACGCGGGCCTGGCCGGCGGGTTGGTGAACACCACCCGCCAGGTCGGTGGAGCGATCGGCCTCGCCGTACTCGCCGTTCTCGCAGGCTCCGTCACCACCGACGCCGCGGCCCACCGGCCGCACCTGGAGGCCCTCACCGCCGGCTACCGCACCGCGTTCGCCCTCTCGGCCGCCGTCCTCACCGCCACCGCCCTCCTCGCTCTGCTCCTCCCGCGCCACGGCCGCCCGCACAGCCGGGCAGCCGAAACGATTCCCGCGCAGCAGGCCGCCTCGCGCACCCACACGTCCTGACCCGACCCGCACGAACCGTCACCACGAGAGGAAACCCGCCATGTTCACCATCGACGAGAACGCCCCCGTCGTCGCCCGCCTGTCCATCGTGATCGACGCCCCGCTGGAGGCGGTGTGGCACCTGCACACCGGCATCGGCGCCTGGGCGAACTGGAACAAGGACGTCGACCAGGCCGTCCTCAACGGTCCCCTGGTGCCGGGCGCCTCCTTCACCTGGAAGACCCACGGCCTGGACATCACCTCCACGGTCCGCGAACTGATCCCCGGTGAGCGGATCGTGTGGGGCGGCCCCGCCAACGGCATCACCGGAATCCATGTGTGGACGTTCGCGCAGACCGGCGACCAGACCACCGTCCACACAGAGGAGTCCTGGAGCGGCGCCCCCGTCGACGCGGCGCCCGAGGAACTCGGCCTGGCCCTGCACGGGTCCCTGCAGAGCTGGCTCGCCGCTCTGAAGTCCCAGGCGGAGCAGGGCATGTGACTCCGTCCCCGGCCCACCACCACGCACCCGGCCCACCACCACGCACCCGGCCCACCACCACGCACCCGGCCCACCACCACGCACCCGGCCCACCACCACGCACCCGACGCACCCGACGCACGCCACGCACCAGGCACCACCACCTGCGCCCCGCACCACGAGAAGTGAGGTTCCCGCCATGACCCGCAAGCCGTTCCTGACCGGCCACTACGAGCCCGCGGTCGACGAGGTCACCGCCACCGGGCTCACCGTCGAGGGCAGCCTGCCGCCGGAGCTGACCGGCCGGCTGATCCGCAACAGCCACAACCCCAGGCCCGGCGTCACCCCCGCCCACTGGTTCAAGGGCAGCGGCATGGTGCACGGTATCCGCCTGCGTGAAGGACGTGCCGAGTGGTACCGCAACCGCTGGGTGCACACCCCCGCCCTGGACGGCGCCCCCTACATGACCGAACACGGACCCGACCTGACCGCCAGCACCGCCGGCACCCATGTCATCGAGCACGCCGGACGCCTGCTCGCCCTGTGCGAGGCCAACCTCCCCTTCGAACTCACCCCGGATCTCGACACCGTCGGCGCCCACGACTTCGGCGGCAAGCTCCACAGCGCGATGACCGCCCACCCCAAGGCCGATCCGGTCACCGGCGAGCTGCACTTCTTCGGCTCCTCACCCTTCCCGCCCCACCTGATGTACCACGTGGCCGACGCCCAGGGCGACATCACACACAGCGCCGAGGTCCCCGGCGCCACGGCCTCCCTCAAGCACGACTTCGCCATCACCCGACAGCACATCGTCTTCATCGAAGGCACGGTCACCTTCGACCCGACCGAGCACTCGGGCATCCCCTACGGCTGGAGCGATGACCAGCCCGCCCGCATCGGCGTGATGCCCCGCGGCCCCGAAGGGGCCCGGCGCATCCGCTGGTTCCCCATCGAGCCAGGCAACATGCTGCACGCGGCCAACGCCTACGAGGACAGCCAGGGCCGCATCGTCCTGGAAGGTCCCTGCGTCGACCGCGAGGGCTTCCACCTCTCCTGGAACTGGTGGGTCGGCGCGCCGGGCCGAGGCACCGAACCCAACTCTCGCTCCTCCACGCGCCGCTGGGTCGTCGACCTGGCCGCCGGCAGGGTCGACGAGCAGGTCACCGACGACCTCGCCGTCGAGTTCCCCACCCTCAACGACGACTACCTCGGCACGGAGCATCGCTACCAGTACGCCGTCTCCTTCCCCGACCAGCACGGCTTCGGCGGCTACGGCGTCGTCAAGTACGACCGCACCACGGGCGCCCGCCGCATTCACCAGGTCGGCGACGCCCGGCTGCCCAGCGAGGCCGTCTTCGTCCCCGCCGCCGGAGCCACCGGTGAAGACGAGGGCTACCTGCTCACCGTGATCTCCGACCTCAAGCAGGACGCCTCCCAGCTCCTCGTCCTGGACGCCTCCGGCCTCGACAGGATCGCGGCCGTCCACCTGCCCCGCCGCGTCACCGCCGGCATCCACGGTTCCTGGATCCCCGACACCGCCCTCGACGGCATCCGGAACTGACGCACTCGTGGCTCGTCCCGGAGTGTTCCGACTCAGTCGATCGGTTTGCCGTTGGACTCGCCGTCGACGCAGATCCATGAACCCTTGGTGGACTCGTACTCCACAGTTCCGCCGCCGTCCATGCACGTCTGGCCGTCGATGGTGGGCACGGCAGCCTGTGCCACAGGGGCCATGGTGCCGAAAGCGACCAGCAGCGCGGCGGTGATGAACCCGAGAAGTCGTGTACGCATCAGGACCTCCATACAAAGGACGAGCGACACGGTCCTCACCAGCTTCACCCCGGACTGTGCCGAGGCGCGCCCCCGTTTACTCCATTCGAGTGACGGGGCGCCCCCGTCGTTGCACGGGAGGCACCCCCGGGACACCCCGCTCCAGGGGCGTTCGCCCACGTTCGGGCGCAGCCTGATGCCATGGAGAACAAGCCCGCTGTAGTCGTAAGGCCACCGGATGACATCGGCTTGCGGAAAGTCGTGATCGACGGCAAGTCCGCGGGCAAGGTGCTGTGCCCTCACGAACTGCAGAGGGTCCTGCAACGTGCCGGCGTGGCACCTGACACCGACATCGAATGGCACGGCGGAAACTGCACCGTCTGGCCGGCTCGCAACTGGAAACGGCGGATTACCGGCACCTTCATGGCGCTTGGCTTCCTGGCCGCTGCGGCTCTGTGCGGCTGGATAGGAGCGAGGGACTCCGTTGACGCCCTCACCTTCGCCGGGCGGGTGACAGGGTTCCTCTTCTTGTTCATGGCCGTCGTGGAACTGATCGCCTTCGCGGCTGTTTTCGACTATTGGCGCAAGCGGAGAATGCAGTATTCGGGGCCGGTCCTGTTGCTCGGAGCACTGGTCGAACTTCTTGTCGGTTCGGTGCTGCTCCTCATGTACCTCGCCAACAGGGACAGGCCGTCGTACGCGCTGTCCTTGCTGCTCTGGGTAGCCCTCATAGTCTGCGCTTCGTGGACTCTGTGGGAACTCTGCAGCCGCCGGGTGTGGAAAGTGCTCCGCTATCCTGGGCGAATCGCGATCGGGACGATCGTCTCCACGGTCCTCGTCATCACCAATCTGGCGTATACGCAGGTGTATCTTCCCTCCATGTCCCGTCCGCTGGTGCAGGGTGCGGCCGAAATCGGGAAGCCAAGCCTGAACAAGGATGGGACGAAGATGTATCTGAGGGTCCGTCTGTACCTGAAGAACTCCGGCGAGGTTCCGGTCCACATCCTCGGCAGCATCTATTGGATCCATGTCAAGCTCGCGAGCGATCCGAAGGACAAGTACAAATTGCTCAAACCTGGCGAGCTGGTCAAGCCGCCGGGGCGGGAGTTGAGTCCGGAGGAGGAAATTTCCGAGGATGTGGTCGTTGAGATCAAAGACCCCGGAAAGCTTGACTATGAAGCGGTCACGGCCCAGGTCGAGGCTTACGCGTTCAGGCAGGACAGAATGACGATCGATGCAAATTACGACAAGTCCGGGAAGTGGCGGGGGAAGCTCAAGGCCGAAGGGAAGGACGACGATCCTCCCGGGCCCCTGCCCGCCGAAAAGGAATATTTCAGATACCAGTCCGGAATCTCGCAAAGCAGTGAGCTTCTCAATATGACGCGAGGCAGGGAGCGTGTGACGGTCTGGTGGCTGTACCGTCCCAGGCCGGTCGTCTATGTGGACGTCGCGAGCCCGGGCGAAAGGAAGGTCTTCGACCTCAACAATCCCAAGGAGCAGAGGCAGGCGGTTGATCGATACGGGCTGGCATTCGTGCGAGGCTCGATGGCCCAGACCCCGTACGCGCAACTACTGAAGGAGGCTCAGGCTCAGCGCCCGCGCTGATCCTGACGACGACGGCCCGCGCTGGACCCGGCGACACTCGGGTTGCCAGGTCCGACGCCGCCGGCCGCGACTGGCACTCACGGCAGGTCGGTACGTCCCAGCCGCGCCGGTTTCACGGGTATGCCGTCCTCGTCGCGCACCACCGCCCCCGGCCGCACCTCGGCCGTCACGGCGCCCTCGCCAGCGGCCCTCATTGCCCGGCCTCAACGGTCACCCGCTCAACGGCGAACCCCAGGCGGGATCGTGTCGCGATCTTCTCATCAGGCGGGTCAGCAGGTGCTCCGCCGTGTGGGGAGCGGTGCCCTGCGGGGCTCCGGCCGCAATCAGCGCGGCGCCGAGCCTGGACGGCGCCGTCTCCGGCACGTCCAGGTCGTCGAGCAGGGGGAGGAGCAGCAGGAGGCGCGCGGCGGAGTCCTCGACACCGCCGGCTGCACGGCACGGGTCGTCGGCGATGCGGACCAGTTCGTGCCACGTCAGCCCGGTCGCCGAGACCTCCGCAGCGCTCCCGTCCGGAGGGGTGCGGAGGTAGTCGGTTCCGTAGTCGCCGACCAGGTTGCGGAAGATCACCACGGCTCCGGGACCGTGTGGCACGAGCCGCCCACGGATTCGATCTTCCGTCGCCGCACCGTCACTCGGGGACGAGTATGGTCACAGAGAGCGTCGAGTTGATGCCGCTGAGTCACAGTCCGAGGGTCATGGCCAGTCGGGTGAGCTCGGCGGTGGTGTGGACGTTCAGCTTGGCGCGGATGCGGCGGAGGTAGGCGTCGACGGTGTGCTTGGAGAGTCCCATGTGGCGGGCCGTCTGCAGGTAGGTGCGGCCGGCGGCGATGTGGCGCAGGGCCTCCTGCTCACGCGGGGCCAGGGTGGCTGCGGGGGCCTGGGTGTGCGGCATGGTGAGGGTGAGGCTCATGGGATTTCCTCCGCCGGATCGGCTCGGTCATCGCTGCTCACGCCTTCGGAAGCAGAGGGCTGAATGCCCTGTTTTGTTCCTATATGAAGAGCCTGGCCGAGTGACTTCGCGAGCGTGTCCGCCGACTGTCACAGGCGTGTGACAGGCCACGCCGCATCGTGCGCGCACCGGTGCGGGCGGTCGGTACCCGGCATGTGGCGCCTTGCGTCGTCCTCGGTACGGAGGACGGTGCTGCGGTCACCGGGACGATTCGGCCGGAAGAGACGGCCTAAGCCGGCCCGTGGCCCTGCGGCGGCTTCGTGCCGCTGAGCGGATGGCCGGTGCGGCGCAGGGCGGCGGGTGTGGTGCCGTACCAGCGGTGCACCGCGCGGCGCAGAGCGCGGGCGTCGGCGTAGTTGCTTCGGGCGGCTATCGCGTCGATGCCGAGGTCGGTGCTGCAGAGCAGCCGCGTGATGTGGTCGCGCCGTAGGGTCTCGACCTCGCTGGTCCACGTGGTGCCGTGTTCGTCGAGGCGGCGCTGGAGGGTTCGCGTGCTGATGGCCATGCGCCGCGCCACCGCGGCCAGCGTGGCGGTCGCCTCCTCGTGGGCGGAGGCGAGGGCGGTGCGGAAGAGGTCCAGCCAGTTGTGCAGCGGGATCGCGCTGGCGAGCGTCTGCTCGGCGTGTCTTCGCAGCACGGTCGACAAGCCGGGCTGGGCGCGTGGTGCCGGGGCGTTCAAGTCGGAGGCGAGAAAAGTGATCGAGCTGACCGGGGCTTCGAACTCGATGGAGTTCGTGCCGTAGAGCTCGGTCAGGGCGTGGTGCCGGCGGGGTGTCCTGGCGGCCAGCGTCACGTGGACGGGAACGAGGCGCCGCTGTGCGGCATCGCTGAGACGGCGCAGGTACAGGCCGAGAGCGCAGGCGCGGACGGCACAGGCCGCCTCGTGGGCCAGGTCGGCCTCGTTGATGTGGCTGATGGTGATCCGGTCACCGTCCTCGGTGATCCGGAGGGTGTCCGTGCTCACGTCCACGACAGTGGCCAGATAGGTCCCGGCGTCCCGGATCCCTTCGAGGGGAGTGGGCGCGGAGGTGATCAGGTAGTCCCAGACCCCGAGCGAGCCGATGGTCGACTGCTGTGCCATCAACTGGGCCACTTCGGTCCAGGGAGTGTGGACGGTCGCCAGTTCGGTGATGCGGATGCTCGTGACCACGGGGGGACGGCACAGGTCGTCGTTGAGGTGCTCGGGCGCCAGGCCCAGCAGGTGCGCGTATCCGGCCGGGGGTAGGCCCAGCAGACGTGCGGCGTTGACATTAAGCCGGGTGAGGGCGGAGGAGGTTGTTCCCTGATGCGCATGCGAGACCACAGGGGCTGAGCATAGACCAGCGTGAAATACCAGAGCAGCGCCGGTAGTCGGGGCCTTGTGTCCCCAACGCGGCGCGAAGAGTCCCCCTGTGGCGCGTTCGGTCCCCTTGCTGGCGCGTGGTGCCATGGGCCGAGTGCCCCTCTCGGCCCTAGCGTGGTGATCGTTCTCGCACGGTGCGCGTGACCCGGTGAAGCGGGGGCATCTCCGGCGCGGAGTGCGGAAGGTGCCCGGCCGGAACGGAGCCCCCCCACGGGGGTGGGGGGCGCCCGGGATCCAGTGGAACGGGTCACCTCCTGCACTCCGCGCGTGTGCATCGCAGGGGTGCGGGCAGGGGTCCGGCACCGTCGCCGGGCGCGGCGGTGAGCGCTGCGGTGTCGGGGTCCGGGACGCTCCGGCGGAAATGCGGGTGCTTCGGCGGCAGGGCCGCGTTATGGTCCCTGCATGAACGTCACAGGCCCTCACACCACCGCGACCGGGCGAGCGACCAGCTCGCCGGTTGCCGCCGCCTGACGTTCGATCCCCGGCGACCGGAAACGGTCCGTCGGTGGTGTCGTGGCGCTCCTGCCCCCGGCCGGTGACTGCACGGTCCCGTTCTCCGGTGCCTCCCCGCTGTGACGCGAAGGAGCCAACCCCATGAAGACCGAAGTCCTGTTGCGTACGTTCGTCGAGTACTTCGAAGAGCGCGGCCATCGCCGGATCGGCGGATCGACGCTGCTGCCACCACCCGGAGACCCCGTGCTCTTCACCACCTCCGGCATGCACCCCCTCACCCCGTACCTGGAGGGCCGCCCCCATCCACTGGGCAGGCGGCTGGTCAACGTCCAGCGCTGCCTGCGCACCACCGACCTGGAGGAGGTCGGTGACGCCACTCACCTCACGGTCTTCGAAATGCTCGGCACCTGGTCGCTGGGCGATTACGGAGGTCCGCTCAGTCTCGACTGGGCCTACGAACTGCTGACCGAGGGACTGGGCGTCGACCCCGGCCTGCTGTACGCCACCGCCTATGCCGGCGACGGACGGACCGGGCCGGACACCGATTCCGTCCGGCTGTGGCAGGAACGCGGCGTGCCCGTCGAACTCACCGTGGACGACAACTGGTGGTCCAACGGGCCCGTCGGGCCGTGCGGTCTCGACTCGGAGATCTTCCTGTGGAGCGGCGACGGCCCACCCCGGTCGACACCCACCCGTGACGACCGCTGGGTGGAGGTGTGGAATCACGTGACGATGAGCCACCGCCGGCTCGACGACGGTTCCCTCGTGCCTCTTCCCCAGCGCAACGTCGACAGCGGACTCGGCCTGGAGCGGCTGGCCTCACTGCTGCAGGGCAAGTCGTCCGTCTTCGAGTGCGACGTATTCGATCCCTGGCGCCGCCTCGTACCGGCCCTGTGGCCCCTGGACGAACCGTCGCTGCGCCTGGTCTGCGACCATCTGCGCTCGGCCGTCGTGGTGCTCGGCGACGGCGTGCGCCCGGCCAACACCGGTCGGGGCTACGTGCTGCGACGCCTCCTGCGACGGGTGCTCACCGTCCTGTGGCGGGACGATCCCTCGCGCGGTGTGGAGGACCTGCCGGAGGAACTGGTCCGGCACACCCTGGACCACTTCCGGCAGGACATGTGCCCGGGCGACGTGCTGCGGATGCTGCTCGAGGAGGAGAGCCGGTTCCGCCGGCTTCTGGAGCGCGGCCGGCAGGTCCTCGCCCGGCCCCGCTTCCGAGGCCCGTTGACCGAGGAGGACTTCCACTACCTCCACGACACCCATGGTCTGCCACGCGACCTGATCACGGGCTTGCGGAACGAGTGAGAGACGCGGGCGCGTGCGAAACGCGGGCGCAAGCGGGCTGCCCGGCGCAACGCGTCCTCCGCACGCGTTGCGCCCCGCGGGTCCCCGTGCGTCCCCGTGGTCCCCGTGCGTTCCCGCGGTCAGCCGACGAGGGCGGCGAAACGTGCCGGGACCTGCCCGCGCGGCGGCCAGGTCCCCGCCGTTCGGCCGCTGCTTGTCGCTGCCGCCGACGAGTTGAAAGTCGGTCATGCGGGAGTGGAGCCTGCTGTAGAAGACGCCCGAAGCCGAAGGTCGACGCGCAGGGCTGCAAACCGGTATTCGATGAGCTTCAGGTGTATAACAGCACTTTCCGTAGCGAGGGTGACGTACTCCTGGAGGCATCATGAGCGAGCGGCCGGTCCTTCTGCCCTACGCCGACCCGGCCTTCGTCGCGGACCCCTTCCCGCTGTACCGGCGCCTGCGCGAGGACGGCCCGGTGCGCAGGGTCGTCATCGCGGGCGGCCTCGACGCCTGGCTCGTCACCCGCTACGAAGACGGACTGGAGGCCCTGTCCGACCCCCGCCTCAGCAGCGACGTACGTGACGCCTCCGACGCCCGCCTCCTGGAGCAGCTGCCCGACACGGAGCGCGAGTCGATCCTGAGCAACATGCTCCGCAGCGACCCGCCCGACCACACCCGCCTGCGCCGCCTGGTCTCCAAGGCGTTCACCGCCCGCAGAGTGGCCGAGATGCGGCCCCGGATCCAGGCCGTGACCGACCGGCTGCTGGACGCGGTCGTCCCGGCCGGGCGCGCCGACCTCGTCGCGGACTTCGCGCTGCCGCTCCCGGTCACGGTCATCAGCGAACTGCTCGGGGTGCCGGTGGACGACCGCCACGACTTCCAGCGCTGGACCGACCGCATGATCATGCGGGGCGCGGAGCCGCCGGATCCCGCCGTGGTGAACGAGGCGTGGCAGCACATGCGTGCCTACGTGACGGAGCTCATCCAGGCCAAACGGGCACAGCCCGGCGACGACCTGCTCAGCGGCCTCATCACCGCCCGCGACGAGGAACAGCGGCTCAACGAAGACGAGTTGATCGCCATGGTGTTCCTGCTGCTGGCCGCCGGCTACATCACCACGGTCAACCTGATCGCCGGCGGCATCGCCGTGCTGCTCGCCCACCCCGAACAGCTCGCCCTGCTGCGGGCCGACCCCGAGCTGCTGACGGGCGCGATCGAGGAGATCCTCCGCTACGACGGCCCGGTCAGCCCCGGCATCGCCCGGTTCGCCCGCGAAGACGTCGAGATCGCGGGCGTGACCGTCCCGCGCGGCGCGACCGTCCTGATCGCCTCGGCCGTCGCCGACCGTGACCCGGCACGTTTTCCCGACCCCGACCGCCTGGACATCACCCGGCAGGACAACGCCCACCTCGCGTTCGGGCACGGCGTCCACTACTGCCTGGGCGCCCCGCTGGCCCGGTTGGAGGGACACGTCGCGATCGGGACCGCGCTGCGCCGGCTCCCCGGCCTCGCGCTCGCCGTGGAGCCGGACGAGATCCGCTGGCGCCCCGGCGGCCTGCGCGGACCTCTGAGCCTGCCGGTGACCTTCACCCCCGGCGTCACGTAGGGGAAGCGGCGCGGCAGCTCCGGGCGACGCCCCTGTCCACGCGCGTCGGAACGGCCGATCGCATGTGGGAAGACACCAGCGGGAAGAGGCTTGATCGGATCATCGGCCACACATGTGCCAGCAGTGGAATCAATCACTCCAACCTCGGGAGAGAATTCCGGCCCGGGCCGTCTACGGGGTACCCCCAGGCCCGATGTGACATGCGCAGTGACGAGATCCGAGCGAAAACAGGGGAACACACCCGTGCGACGAAGGATTTTCGGTGCGGCCGCCGGTGCGGCCGTGCTCGGCTTGCTGATACCCCTGTCCGGCTGCGGCAGGGGGGATGAGGGCGCGGGGAAGAGCAGCACGCTCCGCCTGGTGGCCGCCGAGTACGGCGACACTCCGGCCACCAGTTCCAAGGCCTACTGGGACAAGGTGACCGGTGATTTCACCGCCGCCAACCCCGGTATCAAGGTCGAGGTCCAGCTGCTGCCGTGGGCCGACATCGACCGAGAGGTCTCCCGCATGGTCAAGGCGGGCAAGGCGCCGGACGTGGCGCTCATGGGCTCCTATTCGGACTTCGCGGCCCGGGGGAAGCTCTACTCCGCGGAGGAGCTCCTCTCGGTCGGTGCCGAGGCGAACTTCCTGCAGCCGCTCGCCGAGGCGGGGACCGTCAACAGCCGCCTCTACGGCCTGCCCTTCGTGGCGAGCAGCCGTCTCCTGTTCTACAACGAGGCACTCTTCACCAGGGCCGGTATCGCCGCGCCGCCCAAGACCTGGTCCGAGCTCAAGGCCGCCGCCAAGGCGCTCAAGGACAAGGGCGTGAAGTACCCGTACGCCCTGCCCCTGGGCCCGGAGGAGGCGCATGCCGAGGCGCTCATCTGGGAGCTCAGCAACGGCGGCGGCTACGCGGACAGCAGCGGCAATTACAGCCTGGCCTCCGAGCGGAACATCCGAACCTGGCAGTGGGTCAAAGACAGCCTGGTCGGCCCCGGCCTGGTCGGGCCCACCGCGCCGGCGCAGCTGAACCGCGCCGACGCTTTCGCCGCCTTCCTGCGGGGCGAGGTCGGCATGCTCAACGGCTACCCTTCGCTCGCGCACGAGGCGGCCGCGAAGGGCATCGGCGTCGGCACTGTCGCCATGCCGGTCTCGGACTCGCTCGGCTCCGGGGAGAGCCCGCCGGCCGTGGGCGTGGCCGACTGGATGGTGGCCTTCAATCAGAACGGCAAGGGCGCCGAGATCGGCGCGTTCCTGGAATTCGTCTACCAGGACGAGAACCTGTCCGACTTCGCCGGCCGCTATCACCTGCTGCCGGCCACCGCCTCCGCCGCGCGCACCCCGGCCGGCGGCGGCCTCAGCCGGACCGACGAGGACTTCCTGAGCGCACTGCGGACCGCCCGGCTCTACCCGGTGAACGACCCGTCATGGGTCACGGTCAGCGACACGATCAAGCGCAACATCGGGCGCGCCGTGGAACCGGGCGGCGACCCGAAGACCGTCCTGGAGGACATCGCGAGGAAGGCGGTGGAGGCCGGCGACAAGAGCTGAGGTCCGCCCCGGCCCTGCTGCCGCCGTCACCGGGGTGGCGGTTCGTGCACTCCCGCCTGCGCCGTGGTGCGGTCGGTCCCGTTCTCCCCGAGGAATTCCGCCAGTGCCATCGCGAAAAGGAGGACGAGTACGATGCAGACGATGACCAGGCCGGTCGGGTAGCTCCACAGGATGAAGGTCAGCACGGCCGCGGCGACCAGGATCCAGGTGATCCAGCCGCGGTGGCGGTGGACGAACGGGCCCACCGGGCCCGTGCGCAGGCCCGCGCGGTCCGCCGTGGAGCGGACGGCGCCGATGCCCGAGTGCCACCCCTGCCGCACGAACGTGGCCCAGCGGCCGGGTCCGGTCAGCCAGGCGGCCAGCGCGATCACCACACCGAGCACCACGGCCATCCGGACCGTCGTACGGAGGTAGCGCGTCATGGCGTCGTAGATGCTTCCCGCCGCGGGCTGCGAGACGCTGTCGGGCAGCGCGTTCAGGTACACGACGCGGAAGACGGTCAGGCCGACGCCGAGCATGAGCGTGGCGAAGGCGAAGCCGAGTGCCGCCGCCACGAGAACGTGGCGGCGGTGGCGGGAGAGGAGCACGCCGGCGGCGATCAGCAGGACCGAGAGCACCGGAAGCCAGGTGCCGGCGATCTGCAGGAGGCGGAAGTAGGTCTTGACCTTGCCGATGTTGTCCGCTCGCAGGACGGTGAAGTCGGTGTGCACCTCGGGGATCTTCGCGGCCACCGTCATTCCCTCGTCGACGAGGCGCTGTTTCACCTGATCGACGACCGGGCCCAGGTCCACGGTCACCGAGTCGTTGTTGATCTTCACGGCGCCCCCGCCGCTGCCCGTGAGGGCCTTGTCCACCGCGGTGTGGATGCGGCGGTTGGCCTCCGTCCAGATCCGCTCGAACGTCTCGGAGGCGACGATGTCCTGCGCCTTGTCGTGGACGAAGCTGCGGACGGCGTTCTCCAGCGAGTCGCCGAGCTTGCCAAGTGCCTTCTCCACGAGGGGCCGGTCGGCGGGTCCCACGCCTTCCAGCAGGGCCGGGAGGTCGATGTGTTCCATCACCGCGTTGGTGACCCGGTTGGCCGCTGCCGCCTGGATGTCCGGGTCGGACGCGAGCGGGGCGACCGTCTGCACGTAGCGGTCCGTGTCGCCGACCTCGCTCGACGCCCACGCCGCGACGGCCGCCAGCGGGGCGAGCACGCAGCCGATGATGATGAGCAGGGCGGCGAAGAACGACTTCCACCGGTGCCGGGGCTCCCGGGCCGCCTTGTCGGTTTCCAGAGCCGCCACCCGTGTGCGCAGCTGTTCGAGTTCAGAGCGCTCCGCGTCCGTACCGGGATCGCGTGCGGGCTCCCTGCCGGGGGCGGTGGCACCTTCGTCCGTCATGGCGCGTCCTCTCCTGCCCGTGGGGGTTCACATTGCAGGGGACCTCGTGCAGCGGGCGGCGGCCAGCGTTGCGCGTCCGAACGAGTGAACGGCTCATCGGGAGGGTGCGCTCGGGGGTCGCAGCCCACCGCCGATGCCCTGCCGGTCGGCGGTCTGCGCACTGGCGCGGCGGGCGGGGTCGGTGAACGCGCGCAGGACGGCCTCGTCGAGGAGAGCGAGCTCTGCGCGCACCGCGGGCAGACGCTCGGCCGGCTGGCTCTCCAGCAGGTCCTCCAGCAGCGCGCGGAGCCGCCTGCACACCTGGAGGGATGTGGCCCCGTACTCGCGGATCTCGGTGACGCCGACCTGGAGGTAGTCCTCCCAGCTGCGGCCCGGCACCACCAGCCGCGGCCGGCCCCGGTCGTCGGCGAGCACGTACCGGCCGCGGAGCCGCGCTCGGCCGACCGTGTGCAGGAACATGTCGATGTGGTTGAGCACCTGTACGGCGGTGGTGGGGTCGTTCACGGCGGGGGACAGGGCCCGGATGGCGATGTCGACGAGGATGCGCAGGGCGAAGGCCGGATCCTGCTCGATGGTGCGCTCGGTTCCTAGGGCGACGAGTCCGGTCACCCGCCGCGCG
Organism: Streptomyces sp. NPDC054849; assembly: GCF_053610945.1. Lineage (NCBI taxonomy): Bacteria > Bacillati > Actinomycetota > Actinomycetes > Kitasatosporales > Streptomycetaceae > Streptomyces > Streptomyces sp. NPDC054849. The sequence goes on along the minus strand of NZ_JBSGZI010000046.1, from coordinate 975 downwards.
TCGGGCGGCGGCGTGGAGCCGTGGGCCTCGACCAGGGTGGTGCCGGGCGGCACGAAGTCGCCGACCTGGTGGGCCAGTACGAGCACACAGTCGTTGCGGGCCGCGGCGGCGATCAGCCCCGCCGCGTCGAACGCCTGGATGACTCCGCCCCGCTCGGAGCGGATGTGGGTGACAAGGCCGGCGGGCGGCGGAGAGGCCCCGTCGCCCGCCGCATGGCGGTGGATGCGTTCCGCCCCCCGGACGAGCACCTTCTGGCCCAGACGCCCCACCAAATCGGCGATGGCGACGGGTCGGAGGTTGTGGGTGAAGCGGTTGAGGTAGATGAGCAGCAGCACGAGGCTGACGGAGACCGCCACGCCGGACAGGGTCACCCCCAGGTCGGGGACGGAGTCCGACTCGATGCCGCGCAGGAGGGAGTAGGCGTAGGCGAAGGTTCCGGTGAACGTGGCCAGCACGGCCTTCTGCAGCCGGTCACGGTACCACAGGCGCATGTACCGCGGGGACAGGGTTCCCGTGGCCTGCTGGACGACGAGTACACCGATGGTCACGACGAACCCCAGCAGCGCGACCATGGACCCGACGACCGAGCTGAGCACCGTGCTCGCCGTCGCGGCGGAGTACTGCCAGGTGTCCGGCAGCCAGCCCGCTCCGTCCGCGTCGGCGGCCCATTCGGCGAGCACCGCCCCGAGCAGAAGTCCGATCAGGGGGACGATCCACAGGCTCGCCTTGGCGTACTGCCGCAACCGGAAGCGCGACGCCCAGGACATCATCGTCCGCACCCGCGCAGTCCACACCGGACGCCCGCGTGGGTTCCGGGAGGCGGCGCAAGGGTCCACAGCACGGGCAGCCTCCGGATTTCGGCGGTGCGACGCGGCCTGAACGGCCAGTTCGTGCGGTCCCCATGCTAAAGCCGTTCTCGGGCGGGTGCAGAGGCGGCCTGAGGGAGGCCTGCCCGGCAGGCCCCCGGCCTGAGGG